>DASXMF010000066.1:0-23926 GCA_036495845.1 Rhizomicrobium sp. | reverse complement strand
ACCCGCCTACTTCACCATCTTCACTTCGGTCCACATGTCGTCGGAGACGAAGGTGCGGTATTTGTCGAAGCCACCGGTCATCTTGGCCGACGCCGCCTTGCTCATCTGCGCTTCCATTTCCTTCTGGATCGCGACATCGCGGTTCTTGTCCGGGTCCATGACGGCGCCGCTCACGAAATGCTGGATGAGCTGGATGTTGTCGCCGGCGGCCGAATTGAGCTTTTGCAGGATAATGTACTGGTCGATGATGCCGTGCTTCTTGAGAATTTCCATCGACGGCACCCAGCCCTTCCTGAGACCGACGAGATAATCGTCGATATGGTTGGGATCGACGCGGATCGTGGTGACTTGCCACACGCCCTTGACCGGCGTGTAGTCCACATATTGCTCTGCCCACACGGCCGATGCGGCGAGCGCGCCCACGGCCAGGCTTGCTGCAAGAATGATTCTATTCACGTTATTCCCTCCGAACCTTGTTGCCCCGATGCACGATCATCCGTGCATCAAATGTTATTTTAGAGGCAAAGGGAGCCCGCGGGAAGACGCCACCCCTCCGCCCTTCTCGCTGCGCTGCACTGCGCGCGGCGCAGCGGGTCGGGGCACCTCCCCAGCAAGCTGGGGAGGAAAATAGCGAATGCAAAAAATTGCTCACGATTTTCCTCCCCACTGGTGGGGAGGTGGCGCGCGTGCGTCAGCGCGCGCGACGGAGGGGGGTCTATTTCACCCCGCGGGCGGGTTCGATGCCGTGCTCCCGGAGCTTCTTACGCAGCGTGTTGCGGTTGAGGCCCAGAAGCCCGGCCGCGCGGATCTGATTGCCGCCCGTTGCCTCGAGGCAATGCGCGAGCAGCGGCCGCTCCATTTCCGCGAGCACGCGGGCGTAGAGGCCGGGCGGCGGCACCGCCCCCGCGACGAAGGCGCGCGCCAGATGCCGCGCCACCGCCTCCTCCAGGCTTCCCGATTCGTCGCCGGAAGGAGCGGCTGCAAGTTCCCGCGACACGTCGCCCACGCTGATCATGTCCCCTGAATGCAGAATGCCGAGCCGCCGCACGAGGTTTTCCAGCTCGCGCACATTGCCCGGCCAGCGCTGCTTCTCGAGCAGCGCGATCGCTTCGATCTCGATGCTCTTCGCCTCGCCGCCTTTCGCCAGGAAATGGCGCACCAGGTCGGCAATGTCGCTTGTTCGCTCGCGCAGGGGCGGCACCCGCAGCGGCACGACATTGAGCCGGTAGTACAGGTCCTCCCGGAACAGCCCTTCGCGCACGAGGCGAGAGAGGTCGCGGTTGGTCGCCGCGATGATGCGCACATTGGCGCGCAACAATGCACGTCCGCCGACGCTCGTATATTCGCCCTCCTGGAGCACGCGCAAAAGCCGTGTCTGCGCTTCGAGCGGCATGTCGCCGATCTCGTCGAGGAACAGCGTGCCGCTGTCCGCCTGCTCGAAGCGACCGACGCCACGCTGCACGGCGCCCGTGAACGCGCCGCGCTCATGGCCGAACAATTCGCTCTCGATGAGATCCTTCGGCATCGCGGCCACGTTCACTGCAACGAAGGGAGCGCGGCGGCGCAATCCGTAATCATGCAGCACACGCGCCACCAGCTCCTTTCCGGTACCGGATTCGCCTGTGATGGTCACGGTAAGGTCGCTCTTGGTCAGCCTTGCCACAGCGCGATAGACTTCCTGCATCGGGGGCGAGCGGCCGATCAGCGGAAGCTTTTCGATATCCGCTTCGCTTGCATGCGGGACGCGGGGCGCCGCCAGCGCGCGCTCCACCGTTGTAATCAACTCCTTCAGATCGAACGGCTTGGGCAAATATTCGAACGCGCCGTGCTCGGCTGCGGCGATCGCGGTCAGGATCGTGTTCTGCGCGCTCATCACCACGATGGGAAGCCCGGGCCTCAGACGGCGGATGCGCGGGATGAGATCGAAGCCGTTTTCGTCGGGCAGCACGACGTCGGTGACGACTAGAGCGCCCTCGCCTTCCGCGACCAGATTCCATAGCCCTGCAGCGCTCGCGGTGGTGCGCGGCTCGTAGCCGGCCCGCGCCAGCGCCTGGCCCAGCACCGTGCGGATCGACGCATCGTCGTCCGCGACCAGGATCGTGTGCGACTCCATCTCAGGCTTCCTCGCCGCACACCGGCAGCAGAACGCGGAACGCCGTGCGTCCCGGCGCGGAGTCGCATTCGATGGCGCCGCCATGCTCGGCGACAATCTTCGCGGCGAGAGCGAGCCCCAATCCCGTTCCGTGCGGCCTCGTAGTGACGAAGGGATCGAAAATGTGTGGCAGAAGGTCCGCGGCAATGCCGTGGCCGTTATCGCGCACGCAGACTTCGAGCGGAAGTCCGCGCGAGGATTGCGCGGAGGCAACGCGCAAGCGCATCCCGGGGCGGAAGGCGGTTGACAGAACGATTTCTCCGCCCGCCTCGGGCACGGCGTCGGCCGCATTGCGCACGAGATTGACGAAGAGCTGGATGAGCCGGTCGCGGTCGCCGGGCACGGAAGGCAGGGACGGATCGTACTCTTCCCTGAGCGCGGCATGACGCACGAATCCCGATTGCGCGAGTTTGCGCACCCGATCGAGAATCTCGTGGATGTTCACCGGCGCGTGGGAGACAGGGCGCGCGTCGCCGAACATTTCCATCCGGTCTATCAGCGTACGGACGCGATCGGACTCGTCGCGGATCAGGCGCGCGAGCACGCGGCCGTTCTCGTCGACCGATTCTTCGAGAAGCTGGGCTGCGCCGCGTATGCCGGCGAGCGGATTCTTGATTTCATGCGCGAGCACCGCGGCCATGCCGTTCAGGGAACGCAGCGTGCCCTCGGGAAACTGGCGCCCCGGATGCCGGGTGAAGGTGCGCTCATGCAGCGCGACGATGACGCCCTCGGCGTAGGGCGCGGCGACGATGTCGACCATCCCGGCGCGGTCGCGCGCCGCGGAAACGGGAACATCGTGCTCCACGACCGGCGCGCCGCGCGCTTTCGCCTCGGCGGCGATCCTGACGAGCGCGCCGCCCGGATCTGCAAGATCGGGGGGCTTCCGTCGCCGGAGAACGCCAAACGCCGCGCCGAAGAATTCCTCCGCCGCGGGATTGGCGAAGCGAATCTCGTCCCCCGGGCCGACGACGATAAGCGGCGTCGGCAGCGCCGCGGCAATATCGTGCGACGTGCCTGCGCGAATCTGAAGCTTCGCTTCGGCGAAGGCAGGCAAGCTCGCCATGGGGGTCTCACCCTGACCTTCTAAAAGGGTGACAACCGCTTTTGGCGCAAGCATCCGAATGCCCGGAAATTAATCAGGTCCGCGTCTCTGGTCACGTTATAGGCAGATCAGCGCGGCACCGGAGCAGCCAAATCGCGTCGCACGAGGATGATCCCCATCTTTTTTGACGCTGCCATCGAGGGCCAGCCCAGGAGCCGCAGAGCCCCCGACGCGGGAGCGGCGCCAAACGCGCGGTTCGAACCCTGTCCGGTGCGCGCGAAGAACTCGAACGCGGGCGGTGGCAGTCTGGAACAAAACTGAAAATAGCCAGAAAAATGAGTACTTCTCATAGTCCTGATTTGTGAGGCAAAGCCCTACATCTCCGCTGCGCCATCTTTGCTAACATCAGTGAAAGCAGAGGGAGGGGCCAATGCGCATTATTTTAAAGCTCTTAATCTTGTTTATCGGTCTTGCGTTGGTGGCGGCGGCGCCTGCCCAGGCGGACATCAAGATATCCGCGGGCAAGACCAGCAACATGACCTGCGCGGCAGGCGTGTGCAGCCCGACGGCGAATAAAGCCGTGCTGAATGTCTCCGACCTCGAGAGCATGCTCGCATCGGGAAACGTCACGGTGACGACCACGGGTTCGGGGACCGTGCAAGCCGGCAAGATTGATATCACCGCTGCGCTTACCTGGAGCACGTCCAGCATTCTGACTCTGGACACCGACCCCCCGAACGCCAACGGTTTGACGACTGCGATCAACATTTCTGCCCCCGTTTCGGTAACCGGTACCGGAGGTCTTACGATCAACAATCCAGCTGCCGGATGGAACCTCGCCTTCACCGGCAACGGGAATATCACCTTTGCCAAGCTGACGAGCAGCTTTGTCATGAACGCCAATAGCTGGGTTCTCGTCGATAACGTCGCCGGACTTGCGACAGCTGTCGCCGACGGCGACTGCTGCATTGCGTTGGCGCAAAGCTACGATGCGTCCAACGACGGTACTTACAGTGGACCGCCGGCCGGAACGGTGTCCTACTTCGAGGGGTTGGGCAACTCGATCAGCAATCTGACCATCAACGATCCGCAGCAGGAGGATCCGAATGATGGATTGTTCAAAGACGTCGCCGGGTCGGTAGCCAATTTCGGGCTGTCCAACATTTCGATCACGAACCAGCCGTCTGAAGGCGGCGCGGTTGCCGGGCCGGTGGCTGCCGCGGCGAGCGGCACGTTCTTCCGCTGCTGGGCAACCGGCACGATGAATGTCGAAAACGTGGCTGGGGGATTGGTTGGCCTCCTCGGGGGTGGCGTGCTCGAGTCCTGGACCAATGTTTCCATCACGGTCGATGGCGGCAGTTACGCCGGCGGTATCGCGGGACAAGCCAAGAACGGCCACCCGGTGATTCAGCGGTCATTCGCCCTCGGTCCGGTTACGGCGAATCAAGACTCGGCCCTTATCGGAGGTCTTGTCGGCGAGTATTCGGGCGGAAACGGCGACACTGTCTCCGAGTCGTATTCCACAGGCGCCGTAACGCTGAACACCGCGATCAACAACTCTTCCCAGGTCGGAGGGATGATCGGCGTGACGGACGGCGGCGGCAGCGTCGCCGTTGCGAATCAGACCTATTCCACGGGAGAGGTCTCCGCACCCGCCTCCAGCTGCGGCACAAACAACAATTGCGTGGGCGGTTGGGTCGGCGCGGACTTCAATGGGTCGGCGTACAAGCACAATTACTGGGACAGGACGACGAGCGGGATCACGAACCGAAGCCAGGGCGTGGGAAACATTCCCAGTGACGCAGGCGTGAAGGGGCTGACCAGCACGCAGTTGAGTTCCGGCCTGCCGAAAGGCTTCAGCTCCAAAATCTGGGCGGAAAATCCGAATATCAATGGCGGCTTGCCCTATCTGATCGGCAATCCGCCGCCTTGATCCTTCATGAAGAGTCTGTACCGGATTTTTGAGACCCTTCACGCATGAAGCGAACTTTGCCGACGGCTCGAGACTCGCGCTGAAACTATGACCAACAGCCGGGCGCTCATTTCTTATTCTGCCGGTGCGCCCGGCACCTAACGCATTGAACCTCGTTTTCGGCGCGCAGCGCGCTTAAGGCGCGAATTGGCGACGTAACAGAATCAGCACCCGGTTCCCACTTCTATTTCGTCCGGTGCGCGAGCAACGACATCGCGCATCACATCCATCGAATTGAAGAACATAAGCAGGAACACGGGCGAGAGCGTTTCGCTTGATCGCAAGACGTTTTCAATACGTGACAGCGGCAACGATCACCGTGCCGTAGAGTGGGAAATGCAGCCGCCGTCACGCGGCCATCTCGCGCCCTCCTGGCGGTCATGGTACGATTGCAAGCAATCGACCTGCGACCGGCGTATCGGACGCAGCATTGCCAGGTTGGCGGAGATTCCGATGTTCAAGACTTTCCAGTTTACGGGAAAATGCATGATTGGCTGCGCATTGGCGCTGATCATGGTTGTTTTGTCAGGGAACGCTCGCGCGCAGAGCTATACGGTCCTCCATGATTTCACCGGGCCGCCGGCCGATGGCGTGACCCATGGCGAGGGCGTCATTGCCGACGGTGCAGGCAATCTCTATGGCACGACTTATTTCGGCGGAAGCAAGGATTGTTACTGCGGTGTCGTATTCAAGGTTGCTACCGACGGAACCGAGACTGCGCTCTACGAATTCAAAGGTGGAGGCGACGGCGCGGGTCCGTTGGGTGGGCTTGTTGCGGATCAGATGGTCAATCTCTACGGAACAACGCAATATGGCGGGGGCACGGGCTGCACGGGCGGGGACTTCGCCGGATGCGGCACGATCTTCAAACTCGAACCCGATGGTACGGAAACGGTCCTGTATTCCTTCGGCGACGGAAGCCACGGTGCCTCTCCTCAGGGCGCCCTGATCGAAGACACGGCCGGCAATCTCTATGGCACTGCGTATCATGGTGGCGCGAAGGGCGACGGCACTGTCTTCAGGCTGGCTTCAGATGGCACATTTACTGTGCTCCATTCCTTTAAAGGCGGAACCGATGGTTCTAATCCCGCTGGCGGCGTGATCGCGGACGCCGCGGGGAATCTTTACGGGACGACAATCAACGGTGGCAATCACAGTCTGGGGACCGTCTTCCGCATCTCCGCGGGCGGCGGCGAAAAAAAACTCTACTCATTTGCGGGCTCCCCGAAGGACGGCGCCAATCCGGCGGCGTCGCTATTCCTGGACGCATCGGGCAGCCTGTACGGCACAACGGAGTTGGGTGGCTTTGGCGGGTACGGCACTGTCTTCAAGATTGCGCCGGACGGTACGGAATCCGTCCTATATTCCTTCGCTAATAGCTTTTACGGAGTTGAGGGCGCGGTGCCCTCCGGCGGATTGGTCGCGGATCAGGCGGGCAATTTTTACGGTGTAACGGACAGCGGCGGACCGACCGCCGGCGGAGTGCTTTACAAGCTGGCGCCGGACGGCACCGAGACTGTGCTTCACACATTCCGCATCAAAAGCAATGGCCGCGATCCAACAGGAACTCTGCTGATGAATACGTCGGGAGCAATTTACGGAACTGCGGCTGTTGGAGGCACGTCGAACTGCAAGCAAATCCACGACCGCAGAAATCGCTGCGGCGTGGTATTCGAATTCCATTCGTAGGGCCTCAATCATTCATAATTTTCCTGCCGGCCCGACGCCGCGCGGCCGTTATTACTCCGCCACGAGCTCGAGAAAGCCGCTCGACACGAACCGCTCGACAAGCGCGATGCGGATATCGTCGCCGATGGTTGCCGGTGGAACCTCGCGGACGCGGAACTGCGGCGTCCTCGCAATGAACACGACGCTCGGCTCCACGCCGGGATGGATATAAATGTGGCCGCCGGGATGGCTGAAGTCGATCTGACCGCGGGCAGTGGTGAGGTTGCTGATCGCCAGCGGATCGTGCCGCACCAGCGTCGCCGGCGTGATTTTCGGACGTGCGCCGGTCTTCTTCTCTGTCTTGAGATCGGCGATCGCGCGCGACGAGCGCTGCTGCATCGCCTGCGCGATGAAGTCGTCGGAGGCGCAGGCGCGCACGAGCCGCGCCAGTCCGTCGCGCAGCTGCGGCGTCAGCGCTCTGAAATCGTTGCTCCGCGCGGCATACGCAAGCCGGCTGCCGACCGTCTCCCGCAATGGCCGCTCGAGATCGGAGAGGTGGTCGAGCGCCGCGGTGATGGCCTCCCGCAAGGTGATCGGCAGGAAACCGATCGACAGATGCAGCGACGGTTCGTTCAGCGCGTCCACGCGATGGTCGGTGCCGCGCGGCAGGTACAGAAGATCGCCGGGTGCAACCTCGACGATTTGGTGGTGTTCGAGTTTCGGCGGCGGCACCGGTCCGCTCTTCCACGGATTGGGCAGGCTCGCGGGATCGGTGGAAATGTACCAGCGCTTGCGGCCGATGAGCTGGATGGCGATGAGATCGTAATCGTCATGATGGGGTGGGGCTTTCGCATCGCCCTGACTCCAGAAGGCTTCGGCGGTCGCCGGTTGATGAAAGAAGAATTCGAGCGACCTCAGGAATTCGTCGAGCTTCGGCGCGAAGCGCTGCGGCAGCCGAAGCCGCACCGTATAGCCGAGCGCGTGAAAGGCGTCGATCTTGGCCCTGAAGGCTTCCGCGTCGGCCACCGGTTCGATCGCCGGATAGGGACCTTTGGGTTCGGCGGCATGGCAGCCGATGTTGGGCGCGAGATCGTGGAAGGCATCGAGGATCAATCCTTCGGGATCATCGCCGAGCAGCGACGAGCGATAGCTTTGCCGGTCGCCGGCAATCTTCGCGAACTTCCGGCCAAGCGTCTCGTCGAGAAAGCTGTCGAGCGGCGCGGGCGCAAGAACCTGTTGCAGAAACTGCTGTGCATCCGGAAAGAGCATCGTCCGTCACCAAACGTATCCGGGGCCAGGGCCGAATGTCCCGGCCGCCATCCAATTCTAATGTAACCGGGGTCGGAGTCGAATTGGCGCGAACTTTCCCTCCGCGGCGACTTTATTGTAAGAATCCCCATGGATTCTCCGTTGCAACCGGTCACGCGCAGAATCGTCGGGTCACGCGAAGCCTATCTGTGTGACAACCTGTTCGACGACGCCACAATCACCCGCGTGGCCGCACTGTTGAAAGCGTTGCAGTACCGCCGTGTCGAAACCAGCCGTACGGGGACCGATGTCAGCGGCGCTTCGGCGGAGGTTCCCGAATATTTGTCGAGCTCGGAGCCGCTGTTCGCGCAGATGAAAGCCTTTGCCGAGAAGACGTTCGCCGTTTCCGGCCTCAGGAAGCAGCGGCTTTACGTGAATTCCACCGTTTATGGGGACATGTACTATCCTCATCGGGACTACGGCGAAGGCGACCGGCATATATCGGTGCTCTACTACGCGAATCCGCAATGGAGCGTCGACTGGGGCGGCGAAACCATCCTGTACAGCGACGACGGCGACGCACAATTGGCGGTGACCCCGCGGCCCGGCCGTATTCTTGCCTTTCACGGGGCGATATTGCATCGCGGCGGCGTTCCCACGCGCCTCTGCTACGAGGAACGGCTGACGGTCGCGTACAAACTCCGCCTTCCCGAGGCCGTTGCCCGCGGCGAAGAGACCGGCACAAACGCCGCCGCGCCGCTTTCGCTCGCCGAGGCTGTCGCAGCCGTGGCCGCAGCGCAGGCGGCCGATGATTCCGCGTCTGCGGCACGACTGGGGGAGGAGTCGCTGTCAGCGGGACTCGTGCATCCGATATTCTTCCGCGCCTGCGCCATAGAAGCCGAGCGCGCCGGTCTGGACGAGGAAGCGCTTGCGTTCTACATGCAGGGGCGTGCTCTGACGCCGCGCGATCTGCAGTTTCTCGATGCGATCGGCCTTTGCCTCATTCGGCTGGGCCGCTTCCAGGAGGCCATCTACGCGTTCGAGGAATCTCTGCGCATTGCCCCCGCGCAAGCGCAAACGCACCACCAGCTGGGAATCGCGCTGGCAAAGGCGGCACGCTGGGACCTGGCCGAGCGTGCGCACGCCCGGGCCGCGCAGCTTGATCCCCGTCTCACCGAAGCGATTGCCGCGGTCGCCGCGATGGCGGCACGGCGCGGCGACGAGAGAGTTGCGCGCAGCCACGCCGCGCGCGCGCTGAAGCTGGACCCCACCAACGCGACCGCCCAGGGCGCGCTGGCTGTTTTCGACACCCGCGGCTGATCTCCGCCACTGTCCAGAGCCAGGCGCGCGCTCTCAAATCGGTGCGTGCGTCGTTCCGATGGCCAAAAAAAATCCTCCCCCGCGACAGCAGGGGAGGAATCGAAGACACACGGCGCGGAAAACCGCGCGAACGCTATTTGACTGTTACCGAGAACGGTGCGGACGGAATGCCGTTGGCGATCACGAGGAGCGAGCTCGCGCCAGTTTCCGTGCCCGTTGAAACGTCGAAATTCGTGGAAACGGTCTGGTTGCCCGTCGCCACGCCCATCGTGCTGTGATCGTGTGTGCGGGCATAGAACACATGTTTCGTCGAATTGTTCGTGATCTGGACCAGCGGATAATTGGACGAGGACTGATACTCGTCGCCCATTCCGCCACCGGCCTGGGACAACCCGTTAAATTGCGTCCCGGAGATCTGATAGGTGCTGCCGCGTGTCACCTTGGTCGGACAACTGGATATCGTGGGCTGCCACGCAGCTTGATACTGGCCCGTACTGTTATAGACCTCGTAACCGCCGATCAGGATCTGACCGTTCGGCAGCACGGTCATGAGCCCGAATGCCTGCGCCTTCGCGTCGGTGAGGTTGGTGCCGTCCCACATGTACAATTCGCCGCTGTTGCCTTCGACCATGACATCGCCATCGGTCAGCAGCGTCGCGAAGCTGTCGCCTGCCGCATCGCCATTCGGAAAATTCGGTCCGGCCGCCCAGCCCTTTCCCGGCGTGTAAACAGCCGTGTGGTTTGAGGCGCCGGTGGCGAAAACCGTACCATCTGGCCGCAGAACTGCGGGACCGACTTCGCCGGGCGGATCATAGCACTTGTTCTTTGGCGGATAATTGAGGCAGCAATTGGCGTTGCAATCCGGAGCCTGAAGGTTGACCACGGTGCTGCCGAGCTGGCTCCATGTCTGCGTCGACTGACTATAGGATTCCGACATCGGATGGTCCAAGACGTCGAAGGTCAGAACGGAGCCGTCGGGCATTAACGTCCAGCCTTCTTCCGCGTTGAAATCGTTTTTGCCCGTGTAGCCCGCTGCCGTCCACGTCATCGTAGAAGGATTGAGGAACGCGCCTCGCTTGTGGAGCTTGTCGCCGAGAAAAAACGTCCCGTCCGGCAATACCACAGAAGGCGAGTCGCCGATGTTCTGCCAGCCTTTCGGATGTTTCACCGGCTTCCAGGTCTGCTTGACCGGATCGTAGACCGCGCCCAGTCTGGTCAGCGCGAAATTTCCGAAATTGTATTCTCCACCCTCAATGAGGACTCGTCCGTCTCCGAGAACCTGCGAAGCCATGGCGGAAGGCGAATAGCCCGCCTGCAGGCTTCCCACCTGTTTCCAGGTGCCGTTCACATAGCTTCCCGTGTTGTCGGGCGTGAGCACCCAGAAATCGGAGTTGTTGCCGCCCTGGGCGAGAACAGTCCCGTCGGTCAGCAGGAATGTCAGCTGCGCGCCATTGGGCGCCTGATTTTTCAACTGCTGTACGGAATCCGCAAATGCACTACCCGACAGCGTCGCGAGCGCCGCGGCAACAAGAATACGACTGAGCATGGATGGACACCCTCCTGGCGTGTTCTTTTTCGGCCATCGGGCCGGAACCGCCGGCGCGATCCTATCCCACGATCGCCCCGCCGCGCAAAGGATGCTTCGGTTTATCGCCGGTCACGCTACGCTGCTTTCCGCCCCGAGCATGGCACGCGAGCGGTCGCCCAATATGCGTTCGAGCCCGGCAAAAACTCCACGTTTCCCGATGGTCGCCTCACTCCTATGAGCAAGACCATCGAACCGTAGTAGGGAATTGCCTATCGCGGCAGACTCGGTCGTCTTGACGAAAAGAAGCGGGCGCCGACGGTCCCTGTAGGGGGCGTCAGCGCCTAAGCTTGATGGTTCGATACGCGAAACCACTATCCGTGAGCCGGAGTTTAAGTCTCGCCCCGGGGAAACCCGACTCAGGGATGTCCGATGAAGCCATGCTGGACGCCGCTGGAGTCAAAACAATATCCAGTGACATTCGTGGCGTTCATACCTGACGCATAAGTGCCATATCCCAGCACATCGAATGTGTGGAATGTTCCGGTCGGCCGGCGCACGTATCCGTATACGTGCGGACCATACATAGCGAAGCCGTCGATCTTGAGAGCGCCCGCGTGGTTCAAATGCCCCCAAACGGGACGGGTTTGCGTCGCGCCCGGAACGTCGTATGGCAATGTCGAGATCGTTCCGCCCGGCGCACGCTCGAAACCGTGATAGTTGAGGCCAGAATCCAGATAGTACCCCGCAACCTCGTTTCTGTCGTCGACAAATGCCGAGACGGTGTCCGCAGCGTCCAGAACATCGAACGTCGTGATCGCACCGGAAGGGTCGCGCAGAAATCCGTGCGAAACATAGTTCACGCCATCGAGGGTACGGTAGTATCCGGCGATCCAGCCCTGGATGTTCATGGACTCGGGAAGCGTGTCGGTCGCTCCGGGCACATCGTAGGTGGTAAACGTTCCGGCAGGGTCCCGCACAAAACCATGATAGTGGCCTCCCGTGGAAACCGTCGTATAGAACCCGGTAATCCAGTTTTTGTCGTTGATAAGTTCGGCAGACGTTTCCGTGGAGCCAGGGTAGTCAATCGTGGTCATCTCACCACCGGCCGTCCGCAGGAACCCATGGGGCACCAAATCCGGGCCCTGGTAATATCCAACAATGTTGTCCGAGCGATTGATCTGGTTCGCCAGGGTCTCCACCGCTCCGGGATAGTCGATCGACGTAATGTGTCCGTCCGATGCCGTGCGAAGGAAGCCGTGCGCGTTGTCGCTTGCATCCCAATATATTCCGGAAACGTCGCTTCGCTTGTTGATGTTGCCCGCTTCCGTTCGCACCGAGCCGACGGGATCGAATACGGTGAATGCCTGAGC
Source organism: Rhizomicrobium sp. (assembly GCA_036495845.1). Lineage (GTDB taxonomy): Bacteria > Pseudomonadota > Alphaproteobacteria > Micropepsales > Micropepsaceae > Rhizomicrobium. The sequence goes on along the minus strand of DASXMF010000066.1, from coordinate 11,626 downwards.
GGACAGGCACCAGGCGGTCGAACAGAGTGCGATCGACAGGCAAAGCAGTCCATGACGCCGCCCGGCAACCGGGCTGGAGAGCCTGGATTGGGGGCGAGATCGAGAGTTCGTAAGCATGATTTCCTCCGTTGAGTGGCACGGCGCAGCGACCGTCGCTGCGGTCGTTTTCTTGCACGCAGTGGAGCCGGAAGACGGGGAAGTCCGAAAGGACGCAAAGCCGACGAAATGGCGGCGAATCGCCGATCAAGGCGATGGTTCGCCGATGAATGCGCCCTATTGCGCCGACAAGGCGGGCCGTTGGCTTCGGTCCCGACGAAACGTCGGGATATTCCTTCGGGATTCTCCCGTTTGGGAGAGGTGACGCAGGGCCCGTCGCCGCCGCCGTTTCCACTCCCAAACCGCCGGGGGATGGAGTAAGTTGGGTTATCCGCAAGCTTCCCTTGGGCGGGGCAATGGAAGTTGTCGACCACCGACTGGCCTCGGGCCCGTGCCCATATCGGGGGTTCGGCTCCTTGATGATTGTCGGCTTCGTTCCAAGCTTCCGAAAGCACGCGGAAATCGTCCGGCAAATTGCCAATGAGTGATACCGCCGCGCACGCTGATCCGCTGACGCGCGTCAATCTCGCGCATGAGCCCGATTTTGCAATTGGACAGATCAAGGTTTGTCCGGCGCGGCGCGAGATCCTGGGACAGGGCTGGCAGGAGATTCTCGAGCCAAGGGTGATGCGCGTATTGGTGGCACTCGTTCGTGCCAGGGGCGAGATACTTTCCCGCGAGGACCTGATCGAAAGCTGTTGGGACGGCGTGATCGTCGGCGACGACGCGATCAACCGCTGCATCGGCCGGCTGCGCAAAGCCGCGGAGGAAAGCGGCAATGCGTTCGCGATAGAAACCGTGCCGCGTGTCGGCTACCGGCTTTCGCGCGCCGCCGGGCGGAACCCGAACGAACATTGCCCAGCCGTTTCGGCGCAGCGGCTGTCGGTTTGCGTGCTGCCCTTTGCCAACATGAGCGGCGATGTCGAGCAGGAATATTTTTCCGACGGAATCAGCGAGGACATCATCACGGACCTGAGCAAGATTTCCGCGCTCTCGGTCACTGCACGAAATACGGCGTTCCAGTTCAAGGGCAAGAGCGTGGACATTCCCCAAATCGCGCGGCAATTGAAGGTCAGCCACGTTCTGGAAGGCAGCGTTCGCAGATCGGGCGGCCGTGTTCGCATCTCGGCACAATTGATCGACGGCCTGGCCGGCGACCATATCTGGGCCGAACGTTACGACCGGGACCTCAACGACATTTTCGTCCTGCAGGACGAGATATCCGAAGCCATTGTCAATGCGCTGAAACTGAGGCTCGTGCACGAGGAGAAGACCGCCATCGAACGGCGCGGCACGGAAAATGTGGAAGCTTACAATCTCTACCTCATGGCACGTCAGATTTATGCCAGAAGCACCGAATACAATGCCGAAAAGGTCGAGCTGGTCATCCGCCTGTGCCGTCGCGCCACCGAAATCGATCCGGGTTATTCGCGCGCCTGGGCCCTGATGGCCCTCCAGCAAACGACCTTGTTCCTCGTTCACAAGAGCCGCGGAGCATGCGACGACGGTCTGGTCGCCGCCGAACGCGCGCTCGCGCTCGATCCCAACGTGGCGGAAGCCCATGTCGTGAGAGCGAGAATATATGCGGAGGGCGCACGCGTCGGCGAAGCGGCCGGGGAAATCGAGGCCGCGCTCGCGCTGGACGCCGACTCGTGGGAGGTGAACAGAGCCGCCGGACTTCTGAGCTTTCGCCATCGCAAGCTCGAGGACGCGACGCGCTATTGGGAGAAGGCCACGACACTCATGGCGGCGGACATCTATTCGCCCGCGATGCTGATCTGCGTCTATGTCGCCCTCAAAAAGCCCGAAGCGGCGCTGCGTATCGCCCAGGTCGCACTGTCGAGAGCGGAAAAGGTTCTGGAGCAGGATATCTACAGTGGTGCGGCCCTGGGCTATGGCGCGATCGCGTTGGCCGCGCTCGGAGAGGCCCAGCGATCAAAGGAATGGATCAACCGCGTGCTCCTGGTCGATCCGGGCAACCAAAACGCCCGCTACAATTGCGCCTGCGCGCTTTCTGTGCACCTGCGCGATACCGACGCCGCGCTGGAACTTTTGGGGCCGTATTTCGAAGCGGCGTCCGCACATCAAATTACCCACGCAAAGATCGACCCGGATCTCGACCCGCTGCGCGACGATCCGCGCTTGAAGGCGATGCTCGTCATCGCCGAAGCACGACTCGCGTCGAAACAAGGCTCGTAGACGGTTCCGCGCGCTTGCCTGCTTCTCGCGCGCTGGGCGCAACGCGGCAAGAGGAGCGGACGGCGCAAACCGCTGCAATTCAAACGCAACTCGCTCTAGCCGACCAGCACCCAAACTCCCGCGCCGATCGCGGCGAGGCCGGCGAGCCGGAGCGAGCCGGCGATATGCCCATGCCGAGAGCCAGTCGCGCCCGCCGCCCTACGGGGTTCGCAAAAACCCGTGGAAAGTACCGCTGTCGTCGGTGAAGATTCCGACGACGGAACCGAGATTATTCATTCCGGACGCATACGTTGCGGTCGATCCTGAAGGGTCGAAAACCTTGAACCTTCCGGTGGCTGTCCGCACGAAGCCATGTTTCGTTTTATCGAAACTGGTGAAATATCCCGCGATCGCACCCGACCTGTTGATGCTGACGGGAAAGGTGCCGTCAGCCCCTGGAACATCGATCGGTGCCTCAAATGTTCCGTCGGGATTGCGAATGTAGCCGTGAACGCCGCTACCAACGTAGTAGTATCCCGTAATCGAGCCGCCTTCGCTGATGTCAAAGGCGGCGGCGTTTTCCGATCCCAGAGGATCGAACGTTTGGATTGTTCCGCCGGCTGACCGAACGAATCCGTACGAGGCGCCGCTGCTCCTGTCGAAGTAATATCCCGCGATCGAACCCTTGTTGTTGATACTTTCGGGGTAAGTGTCCAATGATTCTATTGGATCAATTGTTTTGATCGTCCCGTCAGCCCGGCGCACGAATCCGTGAACGTAAGAACCGTCGTAGTAGTTTCCTGTGATGGACCCGCGGCCGTTTATGCCTAGCGCCTGGGTGCCTACTGAATTTGGGGGATCGAACGACGTGATGACTCCGTCTGAATCCCGCACGAAACCGTGCTGAACACTGCTGGCGTCCAGATAGTCCCCCACGATTGAGTCAAAATTGTTGATGCCGTTGCCGAAGGTGCCAAACATATACGCGATTGGCGCCTCGAACGATCCGTCGGGATTGCGAATGAAGGCGTGGACGCCATTGCTGTCGTAATAGTATCCCGTGATGTAGCCCCCATCGTTGATGCTGGGCGCGTGAGTGTCATATCCATTTGGTGGATCGAAAATCGTTATCGTTGCCTTGGCGTCGACTGCCACGCTTGATCCCAGGAAAGAGAGTGCGGCGAAAAGGATCGGTGCGGCGGCGTGTCTGGAAGGTACCGTCGACCGGGCTCGATCGATCCGATCCTGGATCACGTACTTATCCGCCAACATGACGAATTTCCCCGCTTATCGCAGCTGCCCGGAGCGCCAAATTGTTGTGCCTGTGCGCATGCTAAATTCCCGCATGCGCCGGGTCCAGCTGTTTGTCTCGCGCGTGCGAGAGACTTCTCGGTTCGATTTCACTTCACCAGCACCCAAACTCCCGCGCCGATCGCGGCGAGGCCGGCGAGCCTCGTGAGAATGCGTCCGCCCGGCACGACTTTCTCGGCCAGCACGAAAATCATCAGCATCGCGATCCAGACGAGACTCATGATCCCCGCCACGAACAGGATCGCCATGAGCGCCCAGCAGCAACCGATGCAATAGAGGCCGTGCAGCGCGCCGAGCCGCAACGATCCGGCAATCCCGGACTGAAATCCGCCATGGCGCTGAACGAATGACAGCGGCGCACGGCATTGCGCAAGACAGGACTCCTTGAGCGGTGTCCATTGATAGGCGCCCGCGACAATCAGGACCGCGCCGCCGAAATAGCGGCTCGCGACCGCCATCATCGGCGTCAGCAGCGATGCGTGCTCGAGCCCGTACTGCGCGCCGCTCGCGGCGAGCGCGAACAGGAGCCAGCACGAGAGATAACCCAGAGCGAACCAGCCGGCCGGGGCAAAGGGGCGCCCCAGCGTTCCCGCCTGGCGTGCGACCTGGCTGTAGATGAGGATCATCGGCGCCGCCGACGGCGTCATCATTCCCACCATCATCACCGCCCACATCGCGAACAGGAACAGGAAATGCGAGGCGGTCCAGGGTGCAATGGAAGGCGATATCGATTCCATGCCGGGCATGCCCGGCATGTCCCCCATGGGCGCGGCAGCCGGCGCGCTCATTCCGGCTGCAAGCCAGACCACATAGGCCCAAGCGAGCAGCGTCAACACAAACAGCGCCGCGGCAACAACCCAATTTTCGCGCTTGAGAATTGCAGAGAGCGCGTCTTCGGACGGCGTCACCGCACGATGCCGTCCTGACAAAGATGAAGCTCCGCGAACTGGCCGTAGGAATCCTTGAGGTCGAGCGGAATCGGGCCTTCGGTCTTCGACCAGCCGCGGCCGATTTCCGCGAGCGTGTATTCGAAACCGTTGGGCAGGTCGATGCGCCCGCGAAACTCCGAGCCCGTGATGGGATTGACGATCGGCTCGCCGCGCTGATCGATGTAGCCGGGCACCTTCAGGCTGGCACGGCGCTTGTCCACATTGATCTCGCTGTCGATGTCCAGGAACACCGGCGCATGCACTTTCGAAAAGGTCGCGGCGAACACGTTGAAGATCGTCGCGCCTGGCTTCGTGTCCTCTCCGCTGATGATCCGCAGGAGCGCGTTGCGCTGGCTTTCGGTCGCCCGCTTGTCCACGATGGGGAAGGCTTGGCCATTACCGAGATGGATGGGGCCGGGCCAGGCGAAGATGCCCGCAAAACGAAGGCCGTCGAGTTGTGTTTCGCCGTGGAAACCCTTGTCGATCTGCACGCCGAGCACGGCCTGGCAATCGCCGTGACTGGGCAGACCGTTGAACTGGCACGGGCAGCCATAGGTGCAATTGCAATTGACGAATTCGCGCCCGTGAATCGTCCATTTGGTGCTCATCACGCCCTCCCCGATCGAGCCGGATGGCAATGGCCACCGGACCGGCGCGGATGATGCTCCTTTCCCGGATCGCGCGGAAGCCCGGCTGAAGGATAAACCCCGCGCCAGTACCGCCGTTGGCGACCGATCCGTCCCTTAAGCAACGGACTGGTTCAAAACGGATCTTGCGCAGATAATCCGCGCGGGCGTCCGAATGGAGAAGGGAACGATGGCACAGTCCACAAGCGAGTTGCCGAAAAAGACCCGCGAATTCCACAATCACCATTTCGACTCGACGATCTGGAACGACCTCGCCTTCCGCGACGACGACATCGTGATTGCGACCTACGCCAAATCCGGTACCACCTGGGTGCAGCACATCGTGGCGGAGTTGATCTTCGACGGCGCCGAGGGATTGCCGGTGGCAGAAATGTCGCCGTGGCTCGACCTGCGCGTGCCGCCGAAAGCGGTCAAGCTTCCTCAAGTCGAAGCCCAGACCCATCGCCGGTTTCTCAAGACGCATCTGCCGGTGGACGCGCTCGTGTTCTCGCCGCTGGCGAAATATCTCTATATCGGCCGCGACGGTCGTGATGTCGTCTGGAGCCTTTACAACCATCACGTCACGGCGAACGCGCTGTGGTACGCGGCGCTCAACGACACTCCCGGACGCGTGGGGCCGCCCATCGGGCCTCCGCCCGAATCCATCCGCGAATATTTCCTCAACTGGCTCGCGCGCGATGGCCATCCCTTCTGGCCGTTCTGGGAAAACGTGTCCTCCTGGTGGGCGATCCGCCATCTGCCCAATGTGAGGCTCGTGCATTTTGCCAATCTGAAGGCGGACATGGAGCGCGAAATTCGGGAGATTGCGGCATTTCTCGAGATCGACGATTCGAGGCTCAATTGGCCGGGAATTCTCGATCATTGCGGCTTCGATTACATGAAAGAGCACGCGGAATTGAGCGTGCCGCTCGGCGGCGCGTTATGGGAGGGTGGCGCCCAGACTTTCATGCACAAGGGCACGAACGGGCGCTGGCGCGACGTGCTCACGGCCGAAGACATCAGGCGGTATGAGGAGATGGCGCGTGAAAAACTCGGCGAGTCATGCGCCCGATGGCTGGCGACGGGACATCTGAAAGATTGAATGGACCGGATGGCCTCGGGAACCGCCGCATTGATTGTCGCCGCCGGGAAGAGCGTCCGAATGGGTGGGCCTACGCCCAAGCAGTTTCGGCCTCTGCTCGGTCAAACCGTGCTTCGCCGCAGCGCCGCTGTTTTTGCCGAAGTGCCGGAAATCACCGCGCTGCAGATCGTTGCCGCCGACGAACAGATGGAGCGAACGCGCGCGGCGCTGGACGGGCTCTCCACCCTGCCCTTTGCCGTGGGCGGCGCCACACGCCAGGAATCCGTGCGCAATGGCCTCGAAGCGCTGGCGCAACACGAGCCGGAATTCGTGCTGGTGCATGATGCAGCGCGCCCGCTTGTCTCTGCGAATCTCGTCCGGCGCGTGATCACCGCGCTCGAATCGGGTGCGGTGGCCGCGGTGCCGCTGGTGGCGCTAGCGGACACGCTGAAACGCGAAGAGCGGGAAGGCTGGACGACCATCCCGCGCGACGGCCTCTATCGCGCGCAGACTCCGCAGGGCTTTCGCTTCGCTGAACTCCTTGCGGCGCATCGCGCGCATGCCGGTGCGAGCGTGACGGACGACATGGCGCTGGCGGAGCGGGCGGGTCTTGCCGTCGCGCGAGTGGCCGGCGAGGAGACGAATATCAAGATCACCACGGAGGAAGATTTTGTTCACGCCGCGCGGTTGCTCAGAGGCGATATGAACGAGTTCCGGACCGGCCAGGGGTTCGACGCCCATCGTTTCGTCGAGGGCGACCATGTGTGGCTGTGCGGCGTGCGGGTCGAGCACGATCGTGGACTCGAGGGCCATTCCGACGCCGATGTGGGGCTTCACGCGCTGACCGATGCGATCATGGGCGCGATCGGCGCGGGCGACATCGGCCGACACTTTCCGCCGACGGAGGAGAAGTGGCGCGGCGCGCCCTCCTCCGGCTTTCTCGCGGAAGCGGCGCGTCTGGTTGCCGAGGCGAACGGCGCCATCGTCCATTGCGATGTGACGCTCATCTGCGAGCGGCCGAAGATCGCGCCGCACCGCGAAGCCATGCGCGCCCGCATCGCGGAGGTTCTCGCGATCGCCATCGACCGGGTGAGCGTAAAGGCGACGACGACCGACGGAATGGGTTTCGCGGGGCGTGGCGAAGGCCTCGCGGCTGAAGCTGTCGCGACTGTCCGGGTGCCGACGGTTTGAGTCTCGCCGGCGCGATCGCGACACTTGGTGGCCTCGGCCGCGCGCCCAGGGCGCCGGGAACGATCGCGAGCTTCGTCACGCTCGTTGCGGCCTGGTTCCTGGCCGGCATCGGCGGACAAGGACTGGTGCTCTTCGCGAGCATCGCGGCAATGGCCATCGGTGGCTGGGCCGCGGAGCATTATGCGCGCGAGCGCGCCACCGCCGATCCGCCCGACTGCGTCATCGACGAAATGGCCGGGCAGTTTCTCGCCTGCGCATTTGCGCCGCGCGCGCTTCTCGCATACGCGCTGGCCTTTCTACTTTTCCGTGCGCTCGATATTTTCAAGCCGTGGCCGATTGGCGCGGCCGAAAAGTTCCATGGCGGCATCGGCATCGTCGCAGACGACGCGGTTGCGGGCCTGCTCGCGGGCTTCGCGATCGTGCTGCTCGTCCAAGTCTTCCCTCCCTCCTTTTGGGGATGGTCAGGGTGAGGGGGCTCTGATGTTTCCGCTGGACCTCATGCAACTGGCCGAACAGGTGCTCGCGCGGGCGCGGGCGCAGAAATTGCGCATCGCCACCGCGGAGAGCTGCACCGGCGGATTGATCGGTGGAGCGCTGACGGAAATTCCCGGTTCGTCCGACGTGTTCGAGCGCGGCTTCATCGTGTACTCGAACAAGTCGAAGAGCGAGCTGCTGGGCGTTCCGGAGCATTTCGTCGAAGAGCGCGGCGCGGTGTCCGAAGAGGTCGCGCGCAGCATGGCGGAAGGCGCGATCGGTCGATCCGGCGCCGAACTGGCGGTGGCGGTTACCGGAATCGCGGGCCCGGACGGCGGAACGAAGGACAAGCCGGTGGGACTCGTCCACATCGCGGCATCGCGCGCGGGCCACGCCACGCTCCACGAAGCTCACCTCTTCGGCGATGCCGGCCGTCACCGGATTCGGATGGCGAGCGTCGAAGCCGGTCTCCGACTATTGCTGCGCCTGTTGTGACAGCGCTCGCGCGCGTGCCTCGAAAGCATGCGTCATGCGGATCATCACAAGACCCAAGGCCGCACCGGCGATGCGCCCTAGAAGGCGGCTGCGGAATTCGAATGAAATCGAAAAATCGACGCGGCAACTCGTTCCCTGCGGCGTGAAGCGCCAATGGTTTTCGAGCTCGCGGAACGGTCCCTCGGTCTGCGTCACGTCGATGCGGCGGGCGCGCGTGTCGAGTTCGACGCGGCTCGTATAGCGCTCGCGCAACGACTTATAACCGATCAACGTCTCCGCCCACACGACTTCGCCAAAAGGTGCCGGCTCGCGCTTCAGGACGCGCAATCCCGCGCACCAGGGCAGGAACTCCGGATAGCGCTCCACGTCGGCCGCGATCGCATAGAGAAAAGCAGCCGTGTACGGAAGAATTCGCGATTCCGAATGTGCGGGCATCGTTGACAAGCTGGTGGTTGGACGGGGTTACCGCGACTTCAATCCAGCTTGATTCCCATTTTTTTTGCACGTTTGACAAGCGCCCGCCGGTACGCGGACTCATAGCCCTCAACAGGCCCCAATTTTTCGGACGGCAGCAATTCGGCGGCGACCAGCTGCGCATTCTCAGCGAAGGACATATTGTCGATTTCCAGCGCAAAACGCGCTTTCCCGACGTGGCACGTACATAGTCCATCAGTCGGGATCCGATATTTCTTCGTGAGGCAATTCGGATCGTGCGGGCTTTCCGCCGCCGCCAAGAGCGCCTCTTTCGCATAGTTGCGATTCATTCGAATGAATTCACGTCGATCGTCTGGTCGAAGGATGCGCGCGGGCGGCCTTGAGCGCCACGAAATCGCTGTCCGCGTGATAGGACGAGCGCGTGAGCGGACTCGCCGAGACCATCGAAAAACCCTTTGCGCGCGCGATCTGCCCGAGCGCGGCGAACTCCTCCGGCGTCCAGAATCGCGCCACCGCGGCGTGCTTGCGCGAGGGCTGCAGATATTGGCCGAGTGTGAGGAAATCGACGCCGGCCGCGCGCAGATCGTCCATCACCTGCATCACTTCCTCGCGGCCTTCGCCGAGCCCCAGCATCAGGCCCGACTTCGTGAAACCGGTCGGCTCGAGCTCCTTCGCCCGCTCCAGAAGACGCAGCGACGCGAAATAGCGCGCGCCGGGCCGGATCGAAAGATAGAGCCGCGGCACGGTCTCGAGATTGTGGTTGAAGACGTCGGGACACGCGTCCATCACGATCTCGATCGCGCCCGGCTTGCGCAGGAAATCCGGCGTCAGCACCTCGATGGTGGTGCCGGGCGTGAGACGGCGGATGGCGCGGATCACCTGTGCAAAATGCCCTGCTCCGCCATCGGCGAGATCGTCGCGGTCGACCGAGGTGATCACCACGTGTTTGAGGCCGAGCTTCTCGACCGCACCCGCCACATTCCCGGGCTCCGCGGAATCGAGCGCACCCGGGAGTCCCGTCCGCACATTGCAGAAGGCGCAGGCGCGCGTGCAGGTGTCGCCCATGATCATCATGGTGGCGTGGCGATGGGTCCAGCACTCGCCGATATTGGGACAGCCCGCCTCCTCGCATACGGTGTGCAAGCCGAATTCGCGCACGATGGCGCGCGTCTCCTGATATTCGCGGCTGCCCGGCGCCCTGACGCGGATCCATTCCGGCTTGCGCGCGATGGCGCTGTCCGGGCGGTGCGCCTTCTCCGGATGCCTCTCGGCGCGGCGGTCGAGCGCCTCTTGGTCGAACACGATGGCCATGGGGGTTACATAACGATTCGACAGGTGAAAATCACGTGGGAAACGGATCTAAGTGGAACCCCTCACCCGCCACAGAGCACTTGAGAACTTTCGTCCTTGTCCCATCTCCCACAAGGGGAGAGGGCACAATGAGCGCTGATTTTCCAGCGTTGCTGCAGGACTCGGATTCCCCTCGCCCCTTGTGGGAGAGGGATGCAGGTATGGATGATGAATTCTGCTCTGGCGTGGGTGAGGGGTGGGTGATGCGTTTCGCGCGACGGGCGGCTTTGAGCTAGCATGCGACCCATGAGGAAGCATTCGTGAGCCTGGCCACCATCGCCGCGGCGTCGGGCGAGGAGATCATCCCCTTCGATCTGCCGCGCGCGCAGAAGCCCTTGTTTCACGCGCTGATGGACGCGCGGGCGAGTTTCGGCGGCAGGACCACCGCTATTGTCGATGGCGACGAGCGCCATTTCAGCTATGACGAGATCGTGCGCGCGGCACTGGCGCTCGGCAGCGCGCTACGCAATGGAACCAGACCGGGTGAAGCGGTCGGCATCATGCTGCCCACGGGCGCGGGCGCGATCATCTCTTTTTTTGCAGTGTCGGCCTACGGCCGCGTGCCGGCGATGCTCAATTTCACCGCGGGCGCTGCGGCCATCAAAGCCGCGATGCACATGGCGAAGGTCCGGCGTATCGTCACCGCCCGGCGCTTCATCGAGCTCGGCAAATTCGAGGCGCTCGTCTGCGAACTCGAAAGCGCCGCCACGATCGTCTATCTGGAGGATGTACGTGCGGAGCTTTCGCTGCGCGACAAGGCGTCCGCCGCCATCGGCCAAATCGCGCGCAGCCTCGTCGTCTCGCGCCCGCCGCATGGCGCGCCGGCGGTCTACCTCTTTACCTCGGGCACGGAGGGAGAGCCGAAAGGCGTCGCTCTGTCGCATTTGAATCTTCTCTCGAATGTCGAGCAGGTGCGCTCCCATATCGAGCTTCATACCCACGACGTGCTGTTCAATCCGCTGCCGACGTTTCACTGTTTCGGATTGACGGTCGGCGCGCTGATGCCGCTGCTGCTCGGCATCAAGGCGGTGTTTCATCCCACGCCCCTGCAGCCGCGCGAAATCGCGCGACGCATCCGCCAGACCGGCGCCACCATCCTGCTCTCGACCGACACCTTCATATCGCAATACGCGCGTGCGGGCGACCAGGGCGATCTGAACAGCCTGAGGCTTGCGGTTTGCGGCGCCGAACGGCTGCGCGACGAAACGCGGACGCTCGTGCGCAAGAAATACAGCATCGAACTGCTCGAGGGTTACGGCGTCACCGAGGCGGCGCCGGTGATCGCCGCCAACCAACCGGGGGCGAACCGGCCCGGCACGGTCGGCCGGCTGCTGCAAGGGATCGAGAGCCGGCTCGAGCCGGTCGACGGCATTCCCCATGCCGGGCGCCTCGTGGTGCGCGGGCCGAATGTGATGCTCGGCTACATCCGGCCCGACAAACCCGGCACCTTCGCTCCGCCT
>DASXMF010000065.1:0-19302 GCA_036495845.1 Rhizomicrobium sp. | reverse complement strand
AAAAGAACGAGTGCCGCTCCTGCAACAAACCCCTCACCCCTGTGCGTACTCTTGCATCCGCCACCTCTTGCACCCCTCTCCCACAAGGGGAGAGGGAAATAAATCGCGCTGCACAAACACCGGTAAATTAGAAGATCGGGTGCCCTCTCCCCTTGTGGGAGAGGGGAAACAGACGAGCATTCTCGACCGTTCGCGCGCGGGTGAGGGGTGCGCTTCATGTGCTCAGCGCCTTTGCAAGATAAGGCAGGCTCTTGTCCATCCGGTAATCGACCGCAGTGTGATCGTCGGGAAACTCCTCATAAACATGGGCGATGCCGAGCCGCTCCAATGTGCGATGCAAACGCCGTGCGCCATAGACCAGATTGTACTGGTCGATGTCGCCGCAATCGATATGAAGCGCCTTCAATTTCGCGAGGCCGCGCCCACGCGTTTCCGCGAGCACGAGGGGGTCCCACGCTGTCCACTTCGTCCAGCGCTCGGAAATAAGCTCGCAGGTCTGCATGTCGACCGGCAGACGGATTCCAAACGGCGCTTCCGGATCCGGATCGTAGGTCGCGCACATGGCGAGCGTCATCAGATCGTGCAGCTCGTTGTCTTTCATCTTGGGTGCGGCATGGAGAGCGCTGACCCATTTCTCGATCGAGCCGCCGGCCTTGGCGAGCGCGCGCAAGAGACGCGGAAATTCCGGCAGATAGCAAAGCTCGAAGGCCATGTCCCCGGAATGGCAGGCCGCGGCGCTCCAGAAATCCGGGTAGAGCAGGGCATGTGTAATCGCGCCATAGCCGCCCGAGCTTTTGCCGAACACGCCGCGCCGTCCCGCGCCGCCGCAATGAAATCGATCCTCAACGAAAGGCACGGCTTCCTCGAGCAGGAAATCCGCCCAGCGTCCGGTGCCCGCGCTGTTGATGTACTGGTTGCCGCCGAGACTCGTGAAGCAGTCCGGAAACGCGACCACCGCGGGCGGCATCGCGCCCGTGCCGATCAGCCGGTCGAGCCGCTCGGGGACGTTTTCGGCGAAGTTCTTCCAGTTGGTGTGCGCAGGCCCGCCGGCGGTGAAACCGACGAGATCGACCAGCAGCGGCAGCGCGTCCGGCTTTGCTCCCGCGGGAACGTAGACATCGATGATGCGGGTGGCGGGATCGCGTAGCAGATTGTCGCGCAAAATCGCGCTGTCGATCGTCAGGCGCTGAACCGTTCCCGCCGCTTTTGAGTGATCGCGCCTCATATCGCGCGGGTCGCGCGGGCGAGCCAGGCCCGCGTTTCGCTGTCGACCACCGGCGAGAGCGTCTCGCGCACGCGCGTGTGATAGGCATTGAGCCAGTCGCGCTCATCATCGGTCAGAAGCGATGGCTCGACGAGTTCCAGATCGATCGGTGCCAGCGTGATGGTCTCGAATCGCATCATGCCGCGTTCGCCGCCCTCGATTTTTTCCGGCTCGCCGACGACGATCAGGTTTTCGATGCGAATGCCGTATTCGTCCGCCTTGTAGTAGCCCGGCTCGTTCGAACAGATCATGCCCGGCTTCAACACTTGGGTGATCGGCTTCTTGGAAATGTTCTGCGGGCCCTCATGTACGGAGAGGTAGGAGCCGACGCCATGGCCGGTGCCGTGATCGTAATCGAGGCCCGCATCCCATAAAGGCTTCCGGGCGAAGGCGTCGAGAGCGGCGCCGGTGGTGCCTTCGGGGAAGCGCACCGTCGCCAGTGCAATATGTCCCTTTAATACGCGGGTGAAGCGGTCGCGCATCTCCGCGCTGGGGCTTCCCACAATCATGGTGCGCGTCACGTCGGTGGTGCCGTCGGGATATTGCCCGCCCGAGTCGATGAGAAAAATCTCGTTGCGATGGATCGTTCGGTTCGACGATCGCGTGACCCGGTAATGCGGGATGGCGGCGTGCGGCGCCGCGCCCGAGATCGAATCGAAACTGAGGTCGACGAGCTGGTCGGTGGCGCGCCGATAGCCTTCGAGCGCCTCTGCCGCTTCGATCTCGGTCAGGTGTCCGTTCGGCGCTTCGCGCGCCACCCAGGCGAGGAAACGCGTCAGCGCCGCGCCGTCGCGCACATGCGCCTTGCGCATGCCCTCGATCTCGACCGCATTCTTGCAGGCTTTCGGCAATTGGCACGGATCGGAACCGCGCTGGACTTTCGCGCCGGCCCTGTCGAGCCGGTCGAACACCGCCGCGGCGCAATTGTTGGGATCGGCGAGCACCGTCTTGCCCTTGAGGTGATCGAGCGCGCGGGGAAACTCCGCAGGCTCGTTGAGCCTGACCGCATTGCCCAGATGTTGCACGAGTTCCGGCGAGCTCTTGCGTGCATCCATGAACAGATCGGTCGAGCCGTCGGCATTGAGGATGGCGAAGGAAAGTACGAAGGGCGTGTGCGGAATGTCGCCGCCGCGCATGTTGAGCAGCCAGCAGATGGAATCCGGCATCGTGATCACGCCAGCATCGGCGCCCTGTTTTTTCAGGTCCTCCGCGATGCGCATGCGTTTCGCCTCGGCCGATTCGCCGGCGCGTTCGATCGCATGCGGCACGGCCTTTACAAGCGGCGGCCCGGGCTGGTCGCTCCACACCGCGTCGATCGGATTGGTTTCGCAAGCGACGAGCTCGGCGCCGGCGTGATTGGCCGCAGCGCGCAATGCGTCGACGCCACTCGCGGTGTGCAGCCACGGATCGTAGCCGATGCGCGCGCCTTTGGGTGCGTTCGCCGCGATCCACAGCACGGGTCCTTCCGCAATCAGGTCGCGCGGATCGAACAGGCGCGTATCGGTCTGCGCCCGGACCTGCAGCGTGTACCGCCCGTCGACGAAGATCGCGGCCTTGTCCTTCAGCACGACGGCCGCGCCGGCGGAGCCCGTGAAAGCGGTGAGCCAGGCGAGCCGCTCGGCGCGCCTGGGCACATATTCGCCCTGGTGCTCGTCGGCGCGCGGCACCAGAAATCCGTCAAGCCCGCGTTTTGCCATTTCGCTGCGGAGCGCGGCCAGCCGTGGCGCGCAGGTCGCGGCGTCGGACTGGTCGTCGAAGCTTTGGAAGGGGGGTTGCTTGTCCATGTTTCGACGTTAGCCCGCCGGCCCCCGCCTCTCAAGCAGCAGCGCCGACCAGTTTCCGTCGCGCCGCTTTTCGCACAGAACGAGCCCGTGCGGGCGGTAGAAGCCGAGCACGAGATTCTCCTGCCACGCGAGGATGCCGGAGAGGATCAGCGTAGCGCGGGGCGCGAGCGCGAGGACGATCTGTGGAGCCAGATGCGTGAGGGGACCCGCGAGGATATTGGCGACGACCAGATCGAAGCGGGTGGATAGCGCGGGGTGCGCGAGGCCGTCCGCCGCCACGGTGCGCACGAGCGTGCGCGCGCCGTTGAGGGTTGCGTTTTCGTGCGCGACGCCCACCGCAATGCGGTCGATGTCTGCCGCCATGGTTCGCCGCCGCCACAATTTTGCAATGGCGATGGCCAGCACGCCAGTGCCGCAGCCAAGATCGAGCGCACGGCGGAAGCGCCGGCGCTTCGCGAGATCGCTCAGCAGCGCGAGACACATCGCCGTCGATTCATGATGGCCCGTGCCGAAGGCGAGTCCCGCTTCGATGCGAAGCGGAATGACGCCGCCCGGCACCGTGCCCTGGTCGTGCGCGCCGTAGACGAAGAAGCGTCCTGCGCGAACCGGTGGCAGACCTTCCTGCGACAGGCGAATCCAGTCCTGGTCGGGAATGAGGGCGACGCGAATATCCGCATCTGCGAGTTTCGAGAGAAGATTGCCGTCGGGCATGATCCCGTAGAGCGCCTCGACGGTCGCGTGCTTGCCGAACGGTTCCTCGTCGATCAGCACGGCCTGCGGCCGGGGCGGCGTGATCTCGAACAAGGCGGCCATGTCGCCCGCGCGCTCCTTCAAGAGCCGCACGCTCGCTTTCCACACCGGCACGCCCGCAATCATCAAGCGATCATCTCTCCAACACGCCCTGGCGGTTCATCGGCATTGAAACACGCAGAACGGGGTTGCGGCGTAGCCACTTGATCCCACGCGGGTTTCGCCTATTTGTGCGGCATCGCAATCCCAACCGGTGAAACCGATGTCCTTCTCCATCTACGATGCCGCCATTCCGCCGACTTTGCGCATGCTGGACAGCCTTTCCAAGATTCTCGACAAGGCCGTCAAGCATTGCGAAGAGCGCAAGATCGCGCCGGCCGATCTGCTCGAGGCCCGTTTCGCCGCCGACATGTTTCCGTTTACGCGCCAGATCCAGACCGTGAGCGACACGTCCAAGGGCCTCGCCGCGCGGCTGGCCGGCATCGATCCGCCGAGCATGCCCGACACCGAGACCACCTTCCCCGAATTGAAGGCGCGTCTCGCCAGGACGATCGACTTCGTGAAGAGCGTGGCACCGGAGAAATTCAAGGGTGCCGAAGACCGCACGGTCACGATCAAATTCCCGCAGGGCGAGATGAGCTTTACCGGCCGGGACTTCGTGACCTTCTTCGCCCTCCCCAATCTCTATTTCCATGCGTCCACCGCCTACGATCTCCTTCGCCAGAAGGGGGTGGAAGTCGGTAAGCGCGATTATCTCGGCGCCTGAAACGAAGGCCCTGAGATAGTCCCTGCCGCGGGAATTTCTCGGCGCGCGGATGCTTATAATACGCTGAGATTTTCCCTGTTGCGGGAATCGCCCCCTCCGTCTCGCGCTCCGGCTTGCGCCGGACCGCTCGCCACCTCCCCCATGTCGCTCCGCTCCACGGGGAAGGAAAATGCGCAGGGTGCGCAACCTTCTTTTCCTCCCCCGCGCTTGCGTGGGGGAGGGGGACCACGAAGCGGGGGAGGGGGCACAGCTAAGTCGCTGCCTAATACCCTGCGCTGGGAAATTCGCGCTCAGTCGGCGCGTAGGCGATGCAAAGCGGGCCATGACAGGTGTCCAATCGGGCTGCTTGATCTATAGCCCGAATTAGTATATCAGTCAACCGAATTGGTTGCTATTTCTGCGACACCGCAAACAATGGCGCCATCGACACCACGCCCTTGGCGCTGTCGGCGGCGTGGCCGAGATATTCGTGGATGCCGAACGCATCCTCGGTGGTGCGCAGAAGCGAATAGTGGTTGTACCGCGTCGGGTCGACCAGATGGCGTGGCCCGTGATTGGTGATGACCAGCGTCTGGATGTGGCCGCCGCCGAAATTGGCGAGGCTTTTGGGATCGTAGCCGCAGCAGCCCTGGGGGCCGCTCTGCCGGCCTTCGTCGTCGTTCTCGTCATAGGTGACGACGATCGCCGTGTTGCCGGGCGCGCTCCAGACTTTCGAGCCCGTGATCATGGCCACCAGCCTGCCGATTACCGCATCGCCGCGGCGGATCAGTCCGCTTTCCGATTCGCAATCCTCGGGCACGTTGGCGCTCTCGTCCTTGTGAAGGCCGTGCATGTCGTTGCACTGGTTGGGCACGATATGCGCGTAAGCCGGCATTTCGCCCGCAGCGAGATCGGCGTCGAGCTGCGCAAATCCCACCAGATGCTTCATCAGCTCCGGATAGGGCGCCTCGTGCACGGATTTGAAATTGACGAAGCCGTTGTGCTTGGCGGCGTAGAGCTCGCTGGGTAGGCCCTTCACCGCGTAGCCGCTCGTCGGCCAGCGGGGCACGAGTGAGCCCGCTGCGGGAATGTCTTCCACATACGCTTTCCAGTCGAGACCCTTCGCCGCGAGCTGGTCCGCGATGCTCTTCGCCGCGATGCTGTGATCCGCATAGTCGGGCTTGCTGCTTTTCTCGCAGAACTCGTTCTTCAATCCGGGTTTGCAGAAGAACGCATCGTCGTCCTTGATCCCAAAGGTGTCGCCGCCCACCATGGCCACATAATTGCCTTCGCTCGGATGATCTTCGGCGAAGAATTGCGAAGCCTGGCCGTATTCCTTCGCCAGCGCCGCAAGATGCGGAGTCCATTCGGGGTGCCGCGCCATCTCGTCGTAACCCCGGTTCTCGGCGATGATCACGAAGATATGGGCGTAGCGCGGCATTTCGGCGGCGAACGATGCGGTGCTGGCGCATGCGAGCAGGAACGACGTTGCGGCGATGGTTCGGAATGATGGCATGGGAAAATCCTCTCTCGCGCGAATTGTGATCGGATCGATGCGAAAAGCCCCCTCTGCCTCGCCGGCCCGGCTCGGCACCTCCCCCACAAAGTTGCGGGGGAGGAAAATCAAACTTCGCCTTTCCTCCCCCGCGCTTGCGTGGGGGAGGTGGCGCTGCGCTGCACAAGCAGCGCGGCGAGAGCGCCGGAGGGGGCGACTCCCCTAAAACTGCACCCGCACGCCCGTCAGGAAATCCATGCCGTAGAACTCCCGCTGCACCGGGAAATGCGTGTCGCTGGTCTGGGTGAACTCGAGCTTCGTGTTGGTGATGTTCTTCACGTCCACATAATAGGCGATGTTGTCGGTGATCGCATAGGAGCCACCGAAATCCGCCCGGAGGCGCGATTGCGAATAGAGATCGGTGCCGGGATCGCCGCCTACCGCCCACAGATTGGTCGACACATAGGAAGCGGCGAGCCTGAGCTCGTACGGCCCCTTTTCGTAGAACAGCGCGGCGTTGTAGTTGAAGGGCGAGGTCTGCGGCAGCGTGTGGAATTCGCCCAAACGGATTTGCCCGCGAGAGCTGACATAGGTCACGTTGCCGTCGAAGCCGAAACCGTCGAATGGATCGGGCAGGAATTTGAACTGCTGGACGTATTGCGCCTCCACGCCTTCGGCGGTCGCCGCGCCGATATTCGCGAAGCTGTCGAGCTCCACGATCTGGTTGGGGCTGAAATAGGGAGGAAAGTCGCTTCCGGGCACGTGCGCGATGGTCGGCACGATGTAATTGTCGAAGGCCTTGTAGAACAGCCCTGCCGAGGCGATGCCGCCATCCGGCAGGTAGTATTCCGCGGTCAGGTCGAAATTGTTCGCCGTCGTCGCCTTCACCGAAGGATTGCCTTCCGACACCACGAGATTGGGCACGTCGATCGAGCGCGCCGCGGTGATCTGGTTGAAGCCCGGCCGTGCGATGCTGGTGGAGTACGCAAGGCGCACCTGAAATTCGTCGGTGACGCGGTATTTCAGGTTCAAATCGGGGAAGAAGTCGGTGTAGGCCTGCGGATTCACGCTCGGGCCGATGCGCTTGTCGTTGCCATTGACCACGTTGGCCGTATAGGTCGCGTTCGTATTTTCGATGCGCAGGCCGGCGAGAGCGTCGAGCGCGCCGATCGTGATCCCGTATTGCGCATAGCCCGCATAAACGTTCTCGCGGTCGTGCTCGTAGGTCGAAGGGTCGATGATCTGCGGCCCGATGGGCAGTTGGGCCAGCTCCGGCAGGTTCGCCATCGGACCGATATTGTAGGTCTGGTTGTAATAGATCTGGTCGGTTCCTCCGAAATCGGACAGCACCGAGTTGTTGGGCAGCAGAACCGCATCCGATGCGATCGCGCGGCGGATGCGCGCGCGCACTTCGGCGCCGAATTTCAGCACGCCGTCGTAGCCGTAGGCGGGCAGGGGAACGGTGAGGTTCGCAGTGCCCGCCGTTTCGTCGTCGGAATTGTTCGACGGTCCGTTGTCTCCGGTGTCGAAGGGATAGATGTTGCCGTTTGCAAGATCGGTTCCGTTGGTGGGCGCGAAGAAGGGATGGCCGGCGTCCCGGTTGTTGTAGACAAGCGGAATGTTGTTAGGATCGGTGAAGGTGAATCCGTAGTTGGTGGGAAACTTGTCCGTGCCGCGGGTCCACGACAGGCGCGCATCCAGCACGATGCCGCCAGCGAACTCCGTGTGGCCGCCGCCTTCGACCAGATCGTTGCCGACGTCTTCCCTGGAGTAGGTGTAGATCTGCTGCGCCTGCGCGTCGGGCACGCGGAAGGTGCCGTTGGCGCTCGGCACCGGTATGTTGCCGCTGCCGTCGTCGCCCAGATTGTTCAGCTCCAGACGATGCTTCTGCGCATATTCTGTGTAGCCGGAATGGAAGGCGCGCACGAACAGCGCGGTGTTGTCGTTCACATCGAAGGTGAAGCCGCCGCCGACGCCCTGGCGGATGCGATGATATTTGTACCAGCGCAATTGCAGATCGTCATAGGCCTTGTTGGGCGGCTCGGAGATATAGTCTTCCTCGATGTCGTCGACGCCGCGCCAGTCCGAATGGTAATCGTAGGAGAGGATGGCGCTCATGTCGTTGGCCGGCCCGAAGCGCACGCCGCCGGTGAATTGCCCGTCCCAGACCGGCGAGCCGCGCAACGCTTCGTCGCCGCCGCCGGCCGAAGCCTCGATGAGCATTTCGCGGTTTTGCGGCATGGTGCGCGGGATGAGATTGACCACGCCGCCCAGGCCTTCCGCGTCCATGTCTGGCGTCAGCGACTTGATCACTTCCACTCCGCCCATGATGCCCGAGGGGAAAGCGTCGAAGGCGACGGCGCGGCCGCCGCTCTGCGGCGATGATGGATTGGAAGCCGTGAGCCGCACGCCGTCGTAGGAGGTGCCGTTCAGATCGGCATCCATGCCGCGGATATTGACGAAGCGGCCCTCGCCGGAATCGGTCTCGAGCGAGATGCCCGGCACCCGCTGGAGCGCCTCCGCCAGATTGACGTCGGGCAGCTTCTGGATCTCGCTGACCGGTTGAACCTCGATGACGTTCGGCGCCTGGCGTTTGACTTCCGTCGCGACCATTCGCTTGGCGGTGACGGTGACCGTCTCGATTTTCCCGGTTGGTGTGGATTGGGCGCTCGCGGGACTGTGGCAGAGAAGGGCGGCAAGCGCCGTCGATGCCAGTGTGCAGGCCTTCGCTCTCGAAAGACGCATGTTGCCACCCCCGGCGAATTGTGGTCGCGAGGGCACGCGGCTCGCTTTGCAGCAACCCGAGAACTCCCGCCCGCGAGCGCAATAGACCGGTCGGACGTGTCAATCGGACGAAGGTTTTGTAACCGGCCTGTCACACGCCGCCCCCCTCGGCGCTTCGCGCCACTCCCCCACTTCGTGGGGGAGAAGGTTTTCGTTTTCCTCCCCACGCAGTGGGGAGGTGGCGAGCATCCCGGCGCAAGCCGGGACGCGAGACGGAGGGGGTGTGAACGGTCTCGCTCCCCGTCATCAAACTGAATCACTGCCGACACGCAGCTGAAATACGCGATGCGTAGTTTCCGGCGGCCGCGCGGGGGCGGTCGAGAAATCTCTTCCTTCCACCAACCAAAACCGAGGGACCAATGCGCACCGACTCACTCGCCGCGAAGCGCGGCTCGCTTCTTGCCGCTTGCAGCATTCTTGCGATGTGTGCCTCCGCGGGGATTGTCCAGGCGTCCCAGCCCATCCTGCTTCCGAATTCGCTGGTCATCAGCAGCACGACCTACGATCCCACGCAGGGCGCCATCGCTTCGCTGGTGATCGGAACAACGCTGCCCTTCACGGACACCTCCACCACTTCGGCCATCGCCGGCAACGACTACGTCAATGTCTGGAACAATGATTCGGTCGATGGGAGCTTCGGCGTGACGTCGGCGATCCAGCTGACCGATGTCGAGCCGCATAGCGGCCATGTGTTCGGCACGGTCACGGTTCCGGCCAGTCAGGTGGCCACGAGTTTTTCCTCCAAGTCCGAATTGGGCCTCCACGTGGCCTATGATTCCTACGGTCCCCATCTCGTCTTCGTCGCCTATGCGGGCGCGGGCGTCGGCGCCATCGACGTGTCGAATTCCGACGCGGTCGCGGGACAGGACCCGACCAATCCCGTGACCTTTGCCTTCGGATTGAAATACGCGTTTCCCCGCACCATCGTCTCGATGGACCGGAGCGGCGTTTTTTCCTACACGCCGACGATCAATTATGGCGGCAACAATGGCCGTTCCGGATTGCTGGGCTCGAACGGCCTCTATTACTCGGTGGGCAATGCGAACAATGGCAATTCCAGCATGTTCAACCAGGGCCTCACCAATCCCGACGTGACCGAAACGACGGGCCTCGAAGCCGTCACGCCGATCGACGCTTCGTCGTCGAACGTCATCATCCCGCCGAACAATTCGGCCGAGGTCGATCCGCTGCTCGATTTCGTGTTCAACAACAAGGCCGACAAGGCCGGCAAGGACGACAATTTCCGCGGCGTGACCGAATATGGCGGCGCGCTCTATTTCACCAAGGGCAGCGGCAGCAACGGCATCGACACAGTCTATACCGTGCCGTCCCTGCCGACCGTCGCCAATGCGGCATCCGCGACGATCAACATCGTGCCGGGCTTCCCGAACGATTCCGCCAAGGCGACCGGCGGCAATTTCACGCCCTTCGCGGTGTTCTTCGCCAATCCCACGACGATGTACGTCACCGACGAAGGCTCGGGCAACGCGACCGATGTGGCAAGCCACGCCGGCCTGGAAAAGTGGAGTCTGGTGAGCGGCACCTGGCAGCTCGACTATGTGCTCACCAACGGGTTGATCGGTGTGGTCGACACCAATCTGAACGGCTATGACGGCCAGTGGCCCGACGTCACCACGGTCGGCCTGCGCAATCTCTCGGGCTCCGTCAATTCGAACGGCACCGTCACGCTGTGGGCGACGACCTCGACGCTGAGCACCTCGGGCGACAATGGCGCGGATCCGAACAAGGTGGTCGTGATCACCGACCAGCTTGCGGCTACGACGATGACGAGCCAGGTCGCAAGCGAATCGTTCATCACGCTCGCCGGGCCCACCTACGGCTCGGTCTATCGCGGCGTCGCGTATGTGAGCAGGTAAGGTTCGGAACTCTAAAATAAAGCGTGTCATCCCGGATACGGCGCGTCAGCGCCGTATCCGGGACCCAGGACCGTGAAGTCATTTCGGAACCGCGCGGCTCATTGCCCATCGCTGCGGACGCTGGCTCCCCTCTTTCGCGGGGATGACACGCTTTTCTTGCGCGCGGGGGAGGAAAGCTCTCTCTCTGCACGCACGACTCGTTCCTCCCCCACGCTTGCGCGGGGGAGGTGGCGAGCGCGCGTCTCACGCGCGCGAGACGGAGGGGGCACGTGTTGGCGATTACGAACGATATGATCGCAACGCGCCGAACATTGTTCCACCCGCGGAACTCCTGCGTCACGCGTCTGTCACGCACCGTTGATAGAGCCGCGGGCGGGCAGGGCTTCGACAACGGAGAAACTCACGATGAAACTATTCAGCAGACTCATGATCGGTGCGTGCGCGCTTGGCCTCGCGGCAAGTCCGGCGGCCTCCGGCGTTGCGCCGCATAAGGGCGCGAAATACGAGCATATTCTCGTGATCAGCGTGGACGGCCTGCACGCCGTCGACCTTGCCAATTACGTCGCCGCCCATCCCGCCAGCACATTGGCGAGTCTCGCCGGCCACGGCATCGTCTATCCGAACGCGCTGACCACCGGCCCATCCGATTCGTTTCCGGGGCTCACCGCTTTCATGACCGGAAGCACGCCGAAATCCGCCAACGTATTCTACGACGTCTCCTACGACCGCACGGTTTTTGCGCCCGGCTCCAATTGTCAGGGCCTGCCCGGAGCGGTGACCGCCTATGACGAAAGCATCGACTATGATTTGACCAGCTGGAACGGCGGCGGCACGCTCGGCAATGTGGATTCGCAGATCAACCCCGCGAACCTGCCGATGGCGATGGTGAACGGCGCCTGCGCTCCCGTGTATCCGCATTCCTTCCTCAGGGTGAACACGATCTTCGAAGTGATCCGCGCCCATGGCGGCCGCACGGCCTGGGCCGACAAGCATCCCGCCTACGATCTGGTGAACGGGCCGTCGGGCCAGGGCGTCGAGGACCTTTTCGCGCCCGAAGTCGATTCGAACGACTCCACCGGCGGAATGACGGTGTTCGCCACCGATCCCTCGTGGTTCTCGCTCTCCGACACGGTGACGGGCCAGGACACCACGTTCGGATTTCACAGCGTCGCGCGCAACGATCTGCGCAAGGTGCATGCGGTGCTCAACCAGATCGACGGCTATCTGAGCACCGACGATGCTCACAGCGGCCAGCAGGTTGGTGTGCCGACCGTGTTCGGCATGAACTTCCAGGCGGTGAGCGTGGGTCAGAAGCTTGCCGTCGGCAATCCATTGGATCCGCTCGATTCCGGCCTTGTCGGCGGCTATGCCGACGCCAACGCGACGCCCAACAATGGCCTGCAATTCGGACTTGATTTTGTCGATGCCGATCTCGGCGCCCTGGTTGCCGAACTGCACGCGCAGGGTCTCGACCAGAACACGCTGATCATCGTCTCTGCGAAGCACGGCCAGTCGCCGATCGATGTCACCAAGCGCGTAATGGCGGACGATTCGCCTTATGCCGCGACACCGGGAATGAGCACCGGCGGGTCTTCGGGCAATGGTAGCTACACGACCGACGATGTGGGCCTCGTCTGGCTCGCGCCGAGCCTCGAGAAGTCGCAATACAAGGCGGCAAAATCCTATCTCGAGAGCGAAGCCTCCACGCTCGGCATCACCCAGCTTCTCGACAAGCCGCAACTCGCCAAGCTCTATCGCAATCCGTTCGGCAACAGCCGCGTGCCGGACTTCGTCGCCATCACCCAGCACGGCCTCATCTATACGAGCGGCACGAAGCTCGCGGAGCATGGCGGATTCTCCTCGGACGATCGCAATGTTGCACTGGTGGTCTCCAATCCGTCGATTTCCGCGGCGACCAACAACGGCAATGTGGAGACGCGGCAGATCGCATCGACCGTTCTCGATGTGCTCGGCATCAATCCCAAGGAACTGAAGGGCGCGCGCGAGGAAAACACCAAGCCGCTGCCCGGCAAGTACTGACGCGGTAATGCGGGGGGTGACGCAAGCTCACCCCTCACCCGCGCTGCGGCGCCTGTTATTCCCCGTTCTTGAACCCTCTCCCACAAGGGGAGAGGGAATTCCACGCACTGAATTCCTACCGTTGATGCGAGTCTCAAGAGTCCCCTCTCCCCTTGTGGGAGAGGGGATGCGCACGACGTCCCCACAACCATCCATTTGTGGGTGAGGGGTACGTTAGAATTGATCCGGCGACCCCCTCACTCCGGTGGGCGGGTGAAGAACCAGTCGTGCCCATCGGGATCGCGCGCCCAATAGGTGCGCCCGTAGCTCTGGTCGGAAACGTCATGCACGATCTCCGCACCGGCCGCTTTTGCATGCGCGCAATGCGCGTCGACCTCGCTCAGATAGACGAACACGCCAGACGTATGCGCCTTCGCCTGTTTCGGCGACTGGCTTTCGAACTGCCCGGCGGCCGTGCCCATCATCACCAGGCCGGAACCGAATCTGACTTCGCCGTGATGGCGGTTGTTGCCGGACGGCGTCACCATGACCTTCTCGAAGCCGAACGCCTTGACCAGCCAGTCAACCGCTTTCGGCACATCTGCGTAATAGAGATAGGGAATCACCTGCTGCATGCCCTCGGGCGGAACCTTCGCCATGGGAATCTCCTGTTCATTGAGCCTCTCGTGGTCTCTACAACGAGCCTCCGCGGCCGTATTGGAAAAATTTTACCCGTGCTCAGGGCAGGCGCTGGACCGGCAGCAGGCCGGCGATGAATTCGCCGGGAGTGACGCCCGCGAAGGCACGGAAATCGCGGTCGAGATGCGCCTGGTCGTAATAGCCGCAATCGGCGGCGAGCTCGGCCCAGCGCGGTGTGGGCGCGCCGCGGAGCAGGCGCGTGGCGCGGCCGAACCGCATCACGCGTCCGGCGCGCCGCGGCGTCAGGCCGAACTGCTGGCGAAAACCGGCGATCAGGCGCTTGTGGCTCCAGCCGGTTTCGTCCGCCAGCCGGGCGATGGGAATCTGGCCGTGACGTTTGCGCAGCCGCATCCATGCCCAGGACAGTTCGCCCGGCACGGTTTCCGTTTCGGTGAAGTGGTGCAAAAGGAATTCTTCGAGCAGCGCGATACGCTGCGCCCAATCCGCTTCGCGCATCCGGTCGATCAGGATGTTTGCGCCCGGGCCGAAAATATCTGGAAGCGAAACCACCTGGTTTGCGATCTCGCTGAGAGGTCGGCGCAGAACGCGCAGCGCGCCCAGCGGCGTGAAATCGACCTGCATGCAGGAGGATGCACCTGCGGATTCGACGAGCGTGTAGTGCTCGTCCAGTCCCGCCAGGAAGGAATCTTCGCGGCGCGGCGCCGCCACCGCATTGGAGATTCGCCACGGCGGACCGAGATTGAAGATCATGGGAATGATCGGAGAGGGTGTCTCGCGCATCACCACCGGGCGCGCGTCGAGTTCCACATAGCCGCGATAATCGCCCTCGACGAAGGATTGCAGCCGCGGATCGGGCACGCAGGAAACCGATTCCGAGCCGCCCAGCGGGCTTTCAATTCGCACGATCCGCAATTTGCCGGTCATTCGGACTCTTCGCCTTGCCGCGCAATCCTTATAGCACAAGAAAGGATGAGTAGGCTTGGCACCCGGATTCGGAGATGAGCGGCATGGAAAAGGCCTAACGCAGAGGGAGCGGAGGCAGCGCAGAGGACGCAGGAAAACAGTTGCGCGCGCAGCGCGCCAGAAGATTCCTCTGCGTCCTACGCGCATCCTCTGCGTACCCCGCGTTAAAATCTTTGTTGGACAACGGGTCATCCGGCACAAAGAGTTGGTACCTGGGATTGGGCCGCTTGCGCGACGGGTGGATCACTTCCCGATCGGCATGTCGATCACGCTGTCGCCGAACCAGTCGATGACGAGCGGGTCTTTCGCGTCTGCAATCGTTTCTTCGCTCACCGTTTTTCCCGTTCCGTAATTGATCTCGACGTTCGGTTGACGAAACGCGCTGAGCACGACGACAAGCCGGCTGCCTTTGTCAATCCGTCTGCCCATGAGCCGGCCTGCCGTGAAGCGCAGCTGCTGGCGCCGGCCGGGAACAAGCAGCTGGCGCCTCGAACGGTCGGCGGCATAGCTCGCGCGCACCATGTACCAGGCAAGCTGAAGGTATTTTCCTTGCGCCGTTTTCTCGTAAAGCTGGATCGCGAAATCGAAATCGCGCTTGTTGACGGTGAAGTCGAGCGTCCCCGAGAACAGCCCGCTGATCGTCGCCGGGTTTGCGAAGGGCGCGCTGACGAATTCGAGACCGAGCCAGGTGTCGATCGCATCGTCGAGAATGTTTCCGCCGGCCGGAACCCGGTCCACATCGGAACGGTCCCTGAAATCGACTCTCAACATGGTGGGCGGGCCCGAACCGGGCGCCGAGTCGAGAAGCAAGGTGTGCCCCGCCTGAGGTTTGCTGGTGAGGTAAAGCGGCATCTGACGCGCGCTCATTGCTGCAATGGAGGATTCGTGGCGCCAGGCGTTGGCGCCCATCACCTCGTAATTGACCTTGTCCTTCAGCAGCGCGGGCCTGGGCGCATTCCTGAAAACGTAATCGAACCATTGATAGCGCAGCACGCCGAGATCGATCAGGGCCGCAGGATCGAGCGTGTAGCCGTTCAGCGATGTGCGCCAATTGCCCCAGATGTCGATCGGGCCCCGGTTGCCGGTGCCGTGATCGAAAGGACCGACCACGAGATAGTGTTCGGCGCGCGGCAGATATTTGTCGAGCTCGCCGAAATAATAGAGCGCGCCGATTTCGCCCCCGTCGAAATAGCCGGTTGTCGTCAGCACCGGGATCCTGATGCGCGCGAATTCACCCGCGAAAGGGATCATCGATTGCCAATAGGCGTCGTAGCCGGGATGTGAAATCCACCGGTCCCAGATCGGATTCGGCCGGCCATCCATCGCGCTGAGGTCGCTATAGGCGCGGCCGGATTTGTACCAGGCGCCGAAAAGCTTCGACCAGTGCGCCTGATCTTCGAAGGCCGCGCCGTTGAGCGTCTTGTTCGTTGCGACGTAGAGCGGCCAGTAATAGCTGAAGGTTTGCGGAATGCTGCCTTCCATAGGCACGTCGATGCCGGGCGCGAACGTGACCTGCGGCATGATCGTCTTCAGCGCCCTGGGAGGATGTTTCAGCGCCGCCCACTGCGTGAAGCCGTCATAGCTGGCGCCGAACATGCCGACCCGGCCATCGCTCCAGTTCTGGCGCGCGATCCACTCGATCAGCGCGTCGGCGTCCACGCCGTCATGTTCCGCCGGCACGGCCTCGCCCAGGCTGCAAAGCTTGCCACGGCTGAAGCCTGCCACGCCCGCATAGCCGTTCGAGGCGGAGCGGCGGCTTTCCGTCGTCGCGGTGAGCTCGTCGGCATAGATCGAAAACTCGAGCAGCGAGACGAGCCGCCCCTTCGCGGCGCGCGGGCGAAAGATGTCTGCACACACGATGGCGCCGTCCGGCGTTGTCACCGGAACGTGCTTCATGATGATGTAGCGGCGCTCGTCATCCTCCGCGACGAGTGGCGGCGCGTAAGGCGATACCGCGCGATACATTGCCTCGATCTGGTAAGCGCGCACCAGCGCCAGCGCATCGGAAAGCGTAATCGTTGTCTTTTTCTTCTGCTTCTCCAGCAAGCCGTCGAGCGCTTTCTTTAGCGCGGTTTGATCGATGATGAGACTGAGGCCTCCGGACCTCTCCGCGTTGAACATCCGGACCGCGAGCGCCGAAGTGCGCTCGTCCATTGGACCGATCAGCGCGCGAAATTCCGTGGCGAAGGCGGCGGGAAAATCCGTTCCCCGGCGCGCCATGGCATTTGCGTAGATTTCGAAGGCGATGTCGCTGGCGGCGATTTGCGGCGAAGGCTCGGCGGCCATGCGGAGCGCGCGCAGCTTGCCGATCGTTGCCGCGGCGCCGGCATAATCTTGCGCGACAATCTGCAGGCGGAAGAGATTGTCGAGATAGGCGGGTTCGTCTTTTTCGCGATAATCCCTAACGAGCGCCTTGGCCAGGACAGTCATGGACTTCGATAGCTCGGCGGCGGACGCGTGAAACGGATATTGCTCCGCCCCCGCGTATGCCGGGCCGAACCACAGCACGAAAAGCAAGACCAAAAAAACTTTGAACGCAGAGAACGCGGCCCACCTTCGCTCTTCGAGCTTCGGCGGGTCTTTTGATCTCGAGAGTCCGCCGAAGCCTTGGCGTAGGCGGAAGGCAGCGCATAGGACGCCGAGGGAAGAAGAAACGCGTTCCCCTCGGCGCGCATGCTTCGACAGGCTCAGCATGAGGATATGTGGGAAACCCTCACCCTGAGCCTGTCGAAGGGTCCTGCGGCCTCCGCGCATCCTTTGCGCTCTCTGCGTTAAGCCTTTTTCCTTGTCAGCCATCATGGATTCCCAGTGAGGGAGCATGAGCCGGCGCGTGCCCTCGCCATAGGGCGAATTGGCTGTTGCGGTGTTGCGTTTTGCGCAACACACTTGCTGGCGAAAACTCAAGCGGGGGTAACCGATGTTCACCGGCACGCTCAGGGCGTTCGACGAAGTGGTCCGCGCGGGCTCGATCCGCAAGGCGAGCGCGGTGCTGGGCGTGGCGCCCTCTTCGGTCAGCCGCAATGTCGCCCTGCTCGAACGCGAGATGGGGACGAGGCTGCTCGATCGCCGCGCCGCCGGCATCGAACTGACCCATGCCGGCAGGCTGGTCGCGGATTACGGCCGCTCGGTTCTCCTCGAATACGATGCGCTGCGGACCGATCTCGACGACATGCGCGGAACGCAGCGCAAGCATCTGCGCCTGGCGATGGTCGAAAGCGTCGTGCTCTACGGCCCGATGAAAGCCGTCTCCCGATTCTCCGAACGCTTCGCTTCCGTCTCGTTCAACATCCGCCTGATGACCGCGCCGAGTGTGATCGCCGCCGTGCAGGAAGGCTTGTGCGACATCGGCGTGGGCTACTGCGCGGAACCGCGGCATGAGCTCGCGATCCTCGCCAGCGTCTCCGAGCCGGTCGTGCTGGCCTTGCGCCCGGATCATCCCCTGGCAAGGGCGAAGCAGGTCGAGCTGAAGGACATCGCGGGATTGCGGCTCGCACTTCCCGACCCGGATTTCGGCGTGCGCCGGATGTTCGATCGCGCCTGTGCCGAAGCCCGTGTTCCGATCGTTCCTGTGCTTTCAAGCAACGTGTTCGAGACGCTGCGCGATTTTGCGCGTTACGGCTCCGGCGCGGCCGTTCTTCCGAAGCGCGCCGTGGCGAGAGATCAGCTAAACGGAGATCTGGTCGCCATCCCGCTCCACGCCCCTGTGTTCCGCAAGGCGACGATCGATGTCGTGGTCCTGCGCAAGCGACGCCTGCCCCGAATCCTCAAATCCTTCGCGGATGCACTGATCGACCAGATCAGAGCCAGTCCGGTTTGAGATTGCAGTGTCTACCTTTGTCTGGTTAGCGGCAGAAGCGGACGTCGCGAGCGGTGCCGCTATCGATGGTTCCGCAGACGCTCCTCCATTTCCGCATTCAATTTCTCAAACGATCTCACAAGGTCGTCACAGGCGCTTTTTGAGGCATCACAATGCACCGCCATTTCGATATAGGTCGCACCATGTCGTACGACGAGCTGTCGCTTTACCGCCGCCGGGAAAGCCTGATTGTTTGGGGGAGGAAAAGACCAGATGGCCTGAGCCGCAGCGTCGTTCGCCACCGTCCATCCGTTTACAGTCGTGAACACTACTCCGGCCTTGGAATGAAGAGCGGTTAGCGCGGCGTCCACGCTTGGGTAACCTATCGACGGCCCTTTCACTTCGGTTAATGGTGTCAGCGGGACTGCCGATGGAGATTGTGGTGGAGGATTCGCTTCCCGCCCGTAGCCCGGACAGTTGGCAGAGAGCCTCGCCCAGGCCCGGCTAACCTCGGCGGGGGAGTTCTGTTTAGCGATCTTGGCCGCTGTGAGGTTGTCTAGGAAGTTGTTCTCCTCGCGCATGACCTTGAACGGTCCCGCTGACGGAGGCTGGAATAGCACGAGGTAGCCGCAGTCGCGGTCGATGTTGGTGAACCGACTGATTACATCTAGCGCCACGTAGACGCCGGGAAGCGGCGCGTTTGAGGGGTCCTTCGTCCAGGTAACGGTGACAATGCGACGTTCGATCACTGATCCGGCGCGTGCGTTGAATCGCCGAACGCGTTCGGAGAAATCGGAAAATGGTTGGTCCTTTTGGTTCATGTCTGTAAGGACGGCATAAGCGTCGGCGTATTTCCCGCTATCCATGTTAGCCATAAAATCGATTGCGGTTCTCCGGGCCTGTTTTTCGAGTTCCACAGAGGGAAGCCACCCAGACGCAGAGTCTGATGTGACGTTGACCACCCTTGGAGTACTCGGAGATGCGGCACCAGAGTCTGCGGATGCCGCCCCAAGCCACAGCAAAAGCAGGCTCGAGGTGGCGAGAGCCGGCACAAGGCAGACAGTTCGGTGGCAGATGAATCGAAGCATCTGCGTAGGATATTCTCGATCCCCGCCAACGCAAACGTGGCTCGGGCCAGGTGCAGATGTGGACAAACTTGAGCAAC
>DASXMF010000064.1:0-6278 GCA_036495845.1 Rhizomicrobium sp. | reverse complement strand
CGGCTCGCCGCTGCGAAGGATCGCTTCGCGGCGGTGAGTTAGCATCTGCGAGCGCTCAAGCCTTGTGCATGGAGCGCTCGAGTTAGTTTCCCGTGACGGACCGTTCGGGCTGGTCGAGGTGTCCAATGCCTCGAATTGCCCGGCAAGAAATCTTTTTTTGTCCATCGGTCACAACCTTTCGCGCCGTTCCGTCATTGCCATGACGGACGAAATTCCGCCCGTGTGACAAACGGGCCCATTCCGTGAGCAGAGCACCAACAAAGGAGAAAGCCATGCAGGCAAGAATGCGCAACATCGCAATGATCATTCCCGAGACCGTCACGACGCTGCAGGCCCTGCACGCGGCGGTGGAAAAAGGCGGCCTGCCGCCGAAAACTGCGGAGCTTGTTCATCTGCGCGCCAGCCAGATCAATGGCTGCAGCGTTTGCGCGGACATGCACTCCCGCATGATGAAAAGGCACGACGAGACGGATGACCGCCTTTTCACGGTGGCCGCCTGGCGCGATGCGCCCTATTTCACCGATGCCGAACGGGCGGCGCTGGCGCTCACCGAAGCCGTCACGCGGCTCAGCGATCGCGCGGATCCCGTGCCCGACGAGATCTGGAACGAGGCAACCCGCCATTACGACGAAAAGGCGCTCGCGGCCCTGGTTGTTGAAATCGCCCTCATCAATACCTGGAACCGGCTCAACGTTGCCACGCGGCAAGTGGCGGGACAATGGAAGGGGTGATCCTTCGACGGGCTCAGCATGACGTCCTCATGTTGAGCTTGTCGAACCATGAGCACTCCGCCGGTTTGCACCGAGATCGTAGGGCCCGCCCTTTTCGATCGCGCGGAGGTAGGCAGGACGCGACTGGAGTCGCGTGAGATACTGTTTCAGAACAGGGCGGTTCTCCAGAAATCCGCTCGCCTGCGCCGCTTCGAGTACAAAGGCGACCTGGATGTCGGCGCCGGTCAGAGAGTTGCCGATGAGGAACTCGCGGCCGTTCAGTGCATCGGCGATGTAGGAGAGATTGCTCGCGATCTCGCTGTCGATGCGCGGCCGCAAAGGCGCTGCGGCCTCGCCGAGAAATCCTGCATAGAGATGCAGCAACAAGGGCACCATCGCCGAACCCTCTGCATAGTGTATCCATTCGATGTAGCGAAAATGCTCGTCCGATTTCGCCTTGGGCCTGAGCCGCCCCTCGCCGTATTTCTCCAGAATATATTCGATGATGGCGCCGGACTCGGCGATCGTATGTCCGTCGTCCGTGATCACCGGCGATTTGCCCAGCCGATGCACCTGCTTCAATTCCGGCGGCGCGAGCGGGACGGGCGACATGCGCTGGTATTTCGCGATCTGGTAGGGCGCGTCCAGTTCTTCGAGCAGCCAGAGAACGCGCTGCGAGCGCGAATTGTTCAGGTGATGGACGGTAAGCATGGCGAGTCTCCCTGGATCGCAAGGCGGCGTTCAAAGTCTTCAGCGGTTCAGCTCGCGCATCGCATTGTCGAGGCCGGCGAGCGTCAGCGGATACATCCGATCCGAAAGGAGCTGCCGGATAAGCGCGACCGACGGCGTGTAGTCCCAATGCTTCACCGGCACCGGATTGAGCCAGACCACATGTTCGTAGATTTGTACCACGCGGTCGAGCCACACCGCTCCCGCTTCCTCGTTCCAGTGCTCGACCGAACCGCCGGGATAGGTAATCTCGTAAGGGCTCATCGTGGCATCGCCGACGAAGATCACCTTGTAATCGTGGGGAAATTTGTGGAGCACGTCCCAGGTCGACGATTTCTCGTTGTGGCGCCGCCGATTATCCTTCCACAGCGCCTCATAGAGGCAATTGTGGAAGTAGAAGAATTCCATGTGCTTGAATTCGGAGCGGGCCGCACTGAACAATTCCTCGCAGAGCCTGATGTGGGCGTCCATCGAGCCGCCGATGTCGAAAAACAGCAGCACCTTGACCGTGTTGTGACGCTCGGGAATGAGCTTCAGATCGAGGTAGCCCTTGTTCGCGGTTTCCTTGATCGTGCCCGGAAGATCGAGCTCGACTTCCGCGCCGGTGCGGGCCCATTTGCGTAACCGGCGAAGGGCGACTTTGATGTTGCGTGTGCCGAGTTCGACGGAATCGTCAAGATTGCGGTATTCGCGCCGGTCCCAAACTTTGACCGCGGCGCCGTGCCGGCCCTTGTCCTGGCCGATGCGCACGCCTTCGGGATTATAGCCCATCGCTCCGAAGGGCGAGGTACCCGCTGTGCCGATCATCTTCGATCCGCCTTCGTGCCGCTTCTTCTGCTCCTCGAGTCGCTTCTTCAGCGTCTCCATGAGTTTTTCCCAGCCGCCCAGCGCCTCGATCTGCTTCTTCTCTTCTTCAGTGAGGTATTTCTCCGCAAGCGCCCGCAGCCATTCTTCGGGAAGCTGGGTAGTCGCGGCCGGCTCCAGTGTCTCCAGCCCCTTGAAGACGTGGCCGAAGACGAGGTCGAATTTGTCGAGATTGCGCTCGTCCTTCACCAGCGCAGCGCGCGAAAGGTAGTAGAACTCGTCAACCTTCCGGTCGATGACGTCGTTTGCCAGCGCGTCCATCAGCGCCAGATATTCCTTGAGCGTGACGGGCAGGCGCGCCGCGCGAAGTTCATCGAAGAACTGGAAGAACATCTTCGCTCGATTTTCTCAATGGGCCACGCCGATCTCGCTCTGCGCGGCGGCATAAACCGCATGAAAAAAATCCTGCGCCACCGGCGTATCGCGCGGTTCGGCAAACTCGATCGTCGCTTCCACGGCCCAATTCTTCACTGCAACGCCCGCAAACTGCACGCGGTAGTGCAAATCCTCGAGCTTCGCGGTTTCATAGACGCGCGAATAGACCGCGAGCTGCGCGGCTCCCGAAGCAGCCGGCAATTTGACATTGCCTTCGGCGATCTTGCGTCCGCCCGTCCCTTCCTGCTCGGCAAAATCGGCGGCGAGCGATTGCTTCGGATCGTAGGCACCGTGCAGAGGCGACAGCTTGATGGTCCCGTAGATGCCTTCCAGCGCCCCATAGGCGCAGAAATCCGCGCCGATCTGGGGATCCGATTCGCCCACGGCATCGCGCTCGAACGGTCCGATCTTCGCCGGACACACGAAACCGGAAGCGGTGTGCACCTTCGCGCCGTTGCTGCCATCGGCAAACGTGTCGCCCGCGACCGTCTGGGCGTGAACACTTCCGCCTACGAACAACATCGTCATTCCCGCGATCGCCATTTTCCTCCCGGCAAACTTCATCCCCGTGCCTCCCGCCTCGCGAGGAAGGCGAGCCGCTCGAACAGATGCACGTCCTGCTCGTTCTTGAGCAGCGCTCCGCGAAGAGGCGGAATCAGTTTCGTGGAATCGCGCTCCCTGAGCGTTTCGTGTGGAATATCCTCGTTGAGAAGAAGCTTCAGCCAGTCGAGCAGTTCCGATGTCGAGGGCTTCTTCTTGAGGCCCGGCACCTCGCGGATCCGGTAGAAAACATTAAGCGCCTCCGACACGAGCTTCTCCTTGATCGCCGGAAAATGCACATCGACGATCTTCTGCATGGTCTCGCGATCGGGGAACTTGATGTAGTGAAAGAAGCAGCGGCGCAGGAATGCGTCGGGCAGCTCCTTCTCGTTGTTGGAAGTGATCATGACGATCGGGCGCAACCTCGCCTTGATCGTCTCGCCCGTCTCGTAGACGAAGAATTCCATGCGGTCGAGCTCGAGCAGCAGGTCGTTGGGGAATTCGATGTCGGCCTTGTCGATCTCGTCGATGAGCAAGACAGGCCGCTCGGTCATGTCGAATGCGTCCCACAGCTTTCCGCGCTTGATGTAATTCGCGACGTCCTTTACCCGCGCATCTCCCAGTTGCGAATCGCGAAGTCTGGTCACCGCATCGTATTCGTACAGGCCCTGCTGTGCCTTGGTTGTCGATTTCACGTGCCAGGTGATGAGCGGCGCCTTGAGAGAATCCGCCACTTCATAGGCGAGCTGGGTCTTGCCGGTGCCCGGCTCGCCCTTGATCAGCAGCGGCCGCTCAAGCGTGATGGAGGCGTTCACCGCGACGCGGAGGTCGTCGGTCGCGACATAGCGCTCGGTTCCTTCAAAACGCCTGGGAGTCATCGATTTCTCGTTCTGAAATAGCGGTCAGCGGACCCTAGGAGCGCGCCTGCCGCTTCGCAAGGCGCAATTCGTGCTGCTAGGATTGCAGCCATGCAGCGCACATCCGTCGAATCGCTTCCCGCCGCCCACTATCGCGATCCCGCTCGTTACGAAACAGAGCGCCACCGCATCTTTGCGCGCTCATGGCAACTCGCCGGACATGAGTCCCAATTCGCGCAACCCGGCGCCTTTCTTGCCGTGACGGTCGCCGGCTTTCCCTTGATTCTCATTCGCGGCGAGGAAGGGTACATACGCGCTTTCCATAATGTCTGCCGTCATCGCGCCGGGCCGCTGGCTCCTGACGGGCAGGGCGTTTGCGAGGGATCGATCGTCTGCCGTTATCATGGCTGGCGCTATGCGCTGGACGGAAGGCTCGCCGCTGCGCGCGATTTCGGTGCCGCCGAAGACTTCGATGTCCGCGAATACGGCCTGATCGGCGTGTCCTGCGAGACCTGGCGCGGCTTCGTTTTCGTCAATATCGATCGGGATTCGCCACCCCTTTCTTCCCTGATCGCGCCTCTCGCGGACCGCGCGCGCGGCATGCCGCTTGAGACGTTCCGGCAAGCGCGCCAATCGGCGCACGAGATCCGCTGCAACTGGAAGACCTATGTCGAGAACTATCTTGAAGGCTATCACGTGCCCGTTGTGCATCCGGCCCTGTTCGCGAACATCGATGCTTCGCGCTACGAGGTCGAATTGCGCGGAGAAATCGTCTTCCATTGCGCGCCGTCGCGCGACGGTTCGCCGATGAGCGGACTATGGGCGTGGATGTGGCCGTGCCTCGGCGTAAACGTCTACGCGAACGGGTTGTCGATGGAACGCATGTGGCCGCTCGACCATGCGCGCACGCGACTCGACTATCTTTATTTCTTTCCCGAAGACCTGCCGGAAGCGGAGAAAGACGCGGCCGTGGCCGCGTCCGAGGTCACTACGGTGGAGGACATCGCTATCACTGAAGCGGTGCAGCGCAATCTCGATGCGGGCATCTATGAAAGAGGCCGCCTGTCGCCGAAGCATGAAGGCGCCGTCGCGCTGTTTCAGGAACTCCTGACGTGCAAGATGGAGGGTTGAGAGTCGCCCGACACAATTTGTTGAATGCACGGCGCGTAGCAGAATTGCCAAGACGCCAAGGGGCAGAAGGAGAACCGCGGAAACACGGAGGAAGCGAAAATTTGCGCGCGTTCGCGCGCAGTACTATTTCTCCGTCCTCTCGGTGACTGTGTGGCGGCACTCTTTTCTTGGCGCTTTGGCGCCTTGGCGGTTCAATTCCTTTCCCAGAGACTTTCCTGCGCGCGAACGCAGACATATGCTCGCTACTGACGTGAAGGGGGAAATTGTCCATGTCGTGGCATTTGCGGATTCTCGTGGCGATCCTGGCCGCGGGTACGATCAATATGTTTTCGGACTGGCTGTTCATGGGCGTTTTGTTCCACGAGCGTTACAACCGCTATCCTGAAGTCTGGTGGCCGGGTCTCCGCGCCAAGGCGGCGGACAGTCGCGCCATCGCCATTTCGAGCGTGCTCGGATATCTGACGGCGATTGGAATCGTCGCGCTCTGCATCCATGGTCACGCGCAGTCGATTCCCTCGGCGCTGTTTCTCGCCTTCGTGGCCTGGCTCGCCGGTCCGCTGGTGATGCAGGTGACCAACGGGTTCTGGATCAAGACCGATCCTCTGGTCACCGTGGCGCACAGTGCGGGGTGGCTCGTGCGCTTTCTGATCGCGGGACTGGCCGCAGGAATCCTGCTCACCTAGCGATTATTCGTGCCGGACGCGCTCAAGACCGCACGCCGCGAAACTTCGGTACATTCGCAACACACTGCGCCGACGTATTCCGTGCAGATTCGCGCTTGCGAATTCTGCAGGGGGGCGCGCACGACATGTCGACAGCGCATGTCTACACGGTCGCATTCCAGGGCATCGAGGCACGCGAAGTGGACGTGCAGGTGCATCTCGGCGGCGGCAATTGCTATTTCGGTGTGGTCGGGCTTGCCGACAAGGCGGTTGGCGAAAGCCGCGAGCGGGTGGGGGCGGCGCTGTCGGCCATCGGGCTCGCGCTTCCGCCGCACCGCATCATCGTCAATCTCGCGCCGGCCGACCTTCCCAAGGAAGGCAGCCATTACGATCTTCCCATCGCGCTCGCG
>DASXMF010000063.1:0-22652 GCA_036495845.1 Rhizomicrobium sp. | reverse complement strand
ATTCGCGTTCGATCCCGCACATGCCGGTCGTGTCAACGCCTACGAACGTTCGCTGCGTGAGCGCGCGCGCTTGTTGCGCGATCGTGTCGGCGACGATGCCTGGCTGTCGGCACTGGAAACGCAGATGGCCGAGCGCGGCGTGGCTGTGGCTGTGGCGCGCATCGCGATGGCGGAGGCCCTCAATGCTTCCGGAGCCGAACGTCAGGGATTGTTCCCGGTGGCGACCATGGATGTTTCAGGTGCAGTCGAAGGCTGGCTGACGGAAGGCCCGGCATTGGCCGCAGAAGAACGTTTCCGCGAGGCGCTGCGCGCTGCACGTAATGACGACTCGTTTGCCGGCGGCGCCGGCATCGGTCCGCATCGCTCCGACATCATCGTTTACCATCGTGAGCGCGGCACCGTTGCCGATCAGCTTTCGACCGGTGAACAGAAAACATTGCTGCTCGGCCTGGTGCTGGCGCATGCGCGCCTGATCGCTGCCGAGCGCGGAGCGGCACCGCTGCTGCTGCTCGACGAAGTTGCAGCCCATCTCGACGGCAAGCATCGCCAGGCGCTCTATGGCGAGATTCATGCCCTCGGTGCTCAGGTCTGGCTTACCGGCACCGATTCGGCGCTGTTCGCCGGTTTCGAGGATAAAGCCCAGTTCTTTGCCGTTTCCGGCGCGACGCTCGTCTCGGCCGATCCGCGTACCAGCGTTCACTGAAGCCCTCATTTCTGGAATTCAATCATGACCGATCAAACCGTATCGCCGAGTGATGCCGAGGAAGCCTATGGCGCCGAATCGATCAAGGTGCTGAAGGGACTCGATGCCGTGCGCAAGCGCCCCGGTATGTACATCGGCGACACCGATGACGGCTCAGGTCTGCATCACATGGTCTACGAAGTGGTCGACAACGCCATCGACGAAACTCTGGCGGGCCACGCCGACCGCATCGACGTCGTGCTGAACGCCGACGGGTCCTGTGCCGTGCGCGACAATGGCCGCGGCATCCCGACGGACATCCATGAAGGCGAAGGCGTTTCAGCTGCCGAAGTGATCATGACGCAGCTGCATGCCGGCGGAAAGTTCGAGCAGAGCGCCTACAAGGTTTCCGGTGGCCTCCACGGCGTCGGCGTATCCGTGGTCAACGCGCTTTCGGAATGGCTTGATCTTCGCATCTGGCGGGACGACCGGGAATTCTATATGCGCTTCCGCGACGGAGTTCCCGAAGCGCCGTTGCGCCCCGTAGGCGAGGCGCGCGGCCGGCGCGGCACGGAAGTGGTGTTTCTGCCGAGTCCCAAAACCTTTACGAAAACAGAATTCGACCATGCCACGATCGAGCACCGGCTGCGCGAGCTGGCTTTTCTCAATTCTGGCGTGACGATCATACTTTCCGATTTGCGCGGCGTCGAGAAGAAGGAGGTCACGCTTCACTATGACGGAGGGCTCGAGGCTTTCGTCCGCTATCTCGACCGAGCCAAGACGGCGCTTATTCCTTCGCCCGTCATGCTAAGCGCCGAACGGGAAACCATCATTGTCGAGGCTGCTCTGATCTGGAACGACTCCTATCACGAGAGCATGCTCTGCTTCACCAACAACATTCCGCAGCGCGACGGCGGGACGCATCTCGCCGGCTTCCGCGCGGCACTCACGCGCGTCGTCACCAAATACGCCGAGGAATCGAGCCTGGCGAAGAAGGACAAGGTTGCACTGACTGGCGACGATTGCCGCGAAGGCCTGACCTGCGTGCTGTCGGTCAAGGTTCCGGATCCGAAATTCAGTTCTCAAACCAAGGACAAGCTCGTCTCGTCGGAGGTTCGTCCCGTTGTTGAAGGCGCCGTGCATGACCAGCTGAGCGCGTGGTTCGAAGAGCACCCGGCCGAGGCGCGCGCCATCGTCGGCAAGGTCATCGAGGCGGCCGCCGCCCGCGAAGCCGCTCGCAAGGCGCGCGAGCTGACGCGCCGCAAGGGCGCTCTCGACGGCATGTCTCTGCCGGGAAAACTCGCCGATTGTCAGGAACGCGATCCCGCCAAATGCGAAATCTTCATCGTCGAAGGAAATTCCGCAGGCGGCAGCGCGAAACAGGGACGCAACCGCGAAAACCAGGCCGTGCTTCCGCTGCGCGGCAAGGTGCTCAACGTCGAACGCGCGCGCTTCGACAAGATGCTCTCGAACGCGGAGATCGCGACGCTCATAACCGCGCTCGGCACGGGGATCGGCCACGAGGAATTCAACGCCGACAAGCTGCGTTACCACAAGATCATCATCATGACGGATGCCGACGTTGACGGAGCTCACATTCGCACATTGCTGCTGACGTTCTTCTATCGGCAGATGCCAGAGCTGATCGAGCGCGGGCACATCTATATCGCCCAGCCGCCTCTCTACAAGGCGACTCGAGGAAAGTCGGAGCGCTACCTCAAGGACGAGCGGGAACTGACCGATTATCTGATTTCCGAAGGCTCGGCGGCCGCCACCTTCACCCTCCACACCGGCGAGATGATGTCGGGCGCGGACTTCGACACGCTGGTTGAAAAGGCCCGTGCTGCCGTCGCTGCATTGAACGGATTTCCCCGTCACTATCCGCGCTTCGTTTTGGAACAGGCCGCCATTTCCGGCGCCCTCAATCCCGAAATCCTCTCGGACGCGGACCGCGCCTCCGAGGCCGCGCTCTACATTGCGCGCAGGCTCGATCAATTGTCCGACGAAACCGAACGCGGCTGGCATGGTGAGCCCACACCCGATGGCGGCTTGAAATTCTGGCGCGAGGTGCGCGGCGTGCGCGAGGCCGTCGCCATTGACGGTGCTCTGATCTCGAGTGCGGACGCACGCAAGCTCGACAAGCTGGCCCCCGATCTGCAAGTGGCCTATCTGAAGGCTGGAACGCTCGTGCGCAAGGACGAGACGCGTGAAGTGCGCGCGCCGAGCCAACTGCTGGACGCGATCTTCGAATGGGGGCGCAAGGGTTTGGCGCTCCAGCGCTACAAGGGCCTCGGCGAGATGAACGCCGAGCAGTTGTGGCAAACGACACTCGACGACAATGCGCGCACGCTACTTCTGGTCAGGGTGGAGCACGCGGACGAAGCCGACGATCTTTTCGCCAAACTGATGGGCGACATTGTCGAGCCGCGGCGCGAATTCATCCAGGACAATGCGCTCTATGCGGCTTTGGACGTATAGAATCGCGCGGCCGGGAGAAACTGCAAATGAAAACTCGCGCCGCCGTCGCCTGGGAAGCGGGAATGCCTCTCTCGATTGAAACCGTCGAACTCGACGGGCCGAAAGAAGGCGAGGTTCTGATCGAGATCAGGGCCACGGGCGTCTGTCACACCGACAAATACACGCTCTCCGGTGCCGATCCCGAAGGCCTGTTTCCCTGCATTCTCGGCCATGAAGGGGCGGGTGTCGTCGTCGATTTGGGACCGGGCGTTCGCACGCTCAGGAAAGACGACCACGTCATCCCGCTCTACACGCCGGAATGCCGCGAGTGCAAATCATGCACCAGCCGCAAGACGAATCTCTGCACGGCCATCCGCACAACGCAGGGCAAGGGCCTGATGCCGGACGGCACGAGCCGGTTCTCGAGGAATGGCAAACCGGTTCTGCACTATATGGGGTGCTCTACCTTTGCGAATTACACCGTTCTGCCAGAGATTGCGCTCGCAAAGGTGCGAGCGGACGCGCCCTTCGACAAGATTTGCTACATCGGCTGCGGCGTCACCACCGGTATCGGCGCGGTCATCTTTACCGCCAAGGTCGAGCCGGGCGCGAATGTCGTGGTATTCGGGCTGGGCGGCATCGGCCTCAATGTCGTGCAGGGCGCGAAGTTGGCGGGTGCCGGCATGATCGTCGGCATCGACACCAATCCCAGGCGGGAGACCCTCGCGCGCGCATTCGGCCTCACCCATTTCGTCAATCCGAGCGAGCTCAAAGGCGATCTCGTCGCCCACATCGTCGAGTTGACGAAAGGTGGCGCGGACTACAGCTTCGAATGCATCGGCAATACCGATGTGATGCGCCAGGCGCTGGAGTGTTGTCATCGCGGCTGGGGCACCTCCGTCATCATCGGCGTCGCGCCGTCAGGGCGCGAAATCGCGACGCGACCCTTCCAATTGGTCACTGGCCGCGTCTGGAAGGGCACGGCCTTCGGCGGCGCTCGCGGCCGCACGGATGTACCGCGGATCGTCGATTGGTACATGGAAAAGAAAATTGCGATCGATGAATTGATTACACACACCATGCCGCTCGAGCGGATCAACGACGCCTTCGACCTGATGGCAAGAGGTGAATCGATCCGCAGCGTAGTGGTGTATTAAGCGCCGCAAGCGTATCTCTTGTGAAGGATGCAAAAATCTCGTCTGTCAATTCGCCGCCATCAACCATGATTCAACATCGATGACCTCAGGAGAGTTTGCAACGCGAAGCTCGCCTGAAGGCGGAGATAAAATTAAGGCGCTGTGGGACGACATTGAGGACATCTCCCAAAGCCAATTTCATTGGCCGAGCCAAGGCACGATGCTGGGAAGAAATACCGCGGCCGGATGTGCCGGCCGCGGTGCCAAGTCACGCAATGATGGAGGGCGTCGTTAATAGACGCCGATCCCGGGATCGTACGACGTGTTCGAGAAACTCTGGCCCCAAGTGGTCCCGCCATCCGACGTGCCGGCGGTGTAGACTGGGTTATCCACCTCGTCGGAAACCTGGTATCCAGCGGCTTCCTCGTTGATGCTGGTCGTGGTAATTGCGACCCAGTACGGCGTGTTGGCCTTCAGGCTGGTCGACGATATCGACGCACGCGTTACGCCGCAGCAAAATCCGAATACAGTGCTGGTGGTACCCTTGCCTTGCGCAAGCATGGTGCCGGGCTCGTTATTGCCGTTGTCGGCATAGAGCGTGAGCGTCACCGAGTGGTCGCCTCCTGTCCCGGAAAAGTAGCCGACGCCCGCAGCAAGATGGGTGACCGTCGCCGCCGCGCTGAGCGTAAACTGCTCAGCAATGCCATAGGCTTTGCCAAGTTGGCTCGACGGACCGCTGACCGTACTGCCGTAGCAACAGAAATAGGCGCCCTCCTTGTTCTTGGACAAAGTCGTGTAAGCGTACGAGATTTTGGGTGCGGCTTTCGGAACAATCGAACTCTCGTGAGGCAGCACCGACACGTACCTGTTGTCGTTGCTCAGCATGAGCTGCGGTCGCGCATCAGCGCTTGTCGCGAGCAGGGCGACCGCAGCCGTTGAAAGCAGGAGCGTCTTCAACATAATAACCCCCTAGTTGGTTTGAGTGTTGATATTCGCCCCTCTGGCAAGATTTTAGCCACAGCTGCCGTCTGGCTGCAAGGAGACCATCGCGTCAGCCGCCCACGTCGCCTTCCGCGTGTATTGTCGCTCTGGCAGTTTTTTCGCTGATCCAAACGATCTCTATGGCTTCGCTCGGACGAACCAGCAGGCCGCAGGCGCTACCACGCCCGCGGGCGTCAAATGACGTTTGTAAACGTTCTCTACTGCCCGCCGGATCCTGTCGCGCACGGCTTCGTCGAGGCCGGTCGCGGCGCGCGCAAGCGGCCCCACGTTGAGGGCCTCAGCCGCTGCGTCTTCCACCGATGCGCCCATGTTCACGCTGCCGTCGAAGGCCTCGATTTCGAGCTTGGCGAAGCCCGCACTCTTAAGTATCCGGCCGAGCCGCGCCTCCTCCGCAAACGTGAAAGGTCCGGGCGCCAAGGGATCCGCGGCCTCCTGCGGCGGCAGCAAAGGCAGCGCGGCCTGCATCGCTTCCCACGCCCAGAGGTTTTCCTCGAACCGCCTCCAGCACGCGAAGGTCAGTCTGCCGCCCCGCGCGAGCCCCTTGCGCAGATTGGCGAAAGCGGCAGCAGGATCGGCGAAGAACATGATGCCGAAGCGCGAAAACATCAGATCGAAAACTGGCTGGAAATCGTAAGTCGAGGCATCGGCCTCGATGAATGCGAGATCCGCGTTCTGCGCCATGGCGCGGGCGCGGGCGAGGTTCAGCATTGGAACCGAAATGTCGATGCCCGAAGCCCCACCATCTGGCTCCGTTTTCAGGGCCAGCAAGAGGGTCGTCGTGCCGCAGCCGCAACCCACGTCGAGAACACGCTCGCCGCATGCTGGCGCCGCAAAACCGATCAGTTCGCCGGTAATTTCGGCGAGATGCAGATCGATGTTTTCCTGCAGCGCAGCCCAGCGTTCGCCAACCGGCCCGTTCCAGTATTCGATCTGCTGGGCGTTCGCTTCTGCGTTCATTTGCCGAGCTTTCTGTTGCGGCGCGCGAGCGTGCGCAAGCGGAGCGCATTCAAACGGATGAACCCCTGCGCATCTTTCTGCTCGTAAGCACCACGATCGTCTTCAAATGTCACGAGATCCTGCGCATAGAGCGATGCGGGCGAAGACCGGCCAATGATGACGACATTGCCCTTGTAGAGCTTGAGGCGCACCGATCCGGTGACGAATTCCTGGCTCTTGTCGATCAGCGCCTGCAACATCTCGCGTTCCGGCGAGAACCAGAATCCATCATAAATCAATTCCGCAAAGCGCGGCATCAGTTCGTCTTTCAGATGCGCCGCGCCGCGGTCGAGCGTGATCGACTCGATCGCGCGATGTGCGGCAAGCAGGATCGTGCCGCCCGGCGTCTCGTAGACGCCGCGCGATTTCATGCCGACGAAGCGGTTCTCGACGAGATCGACGCGTCCGATCCCGTTGACGCGGCCAAGCGCGTTGAGCCGCGTAAGCAGGGCGGCTGGCGAAAGGGGTTGCCCGTCAACGGAGACTGCGTCGCCCTGCTCGAAGCCGATTTCGATCGTGGCCGGCCGGTCCGGCGCCTCTTCCGGGCTGAGGGTGCGCTGATAGACGCTTGCGTCGGGCTCCCTGCCCGGATCCTCCAGCGCCTTACCTTCGGAAGATGAATGAAGCAGATTGGCATCCACCGAGAACGGCGCCTCGCCGCGCTTGTCCTTTGAGATCGGGATCTGATGCGCTTCGGCGAATTCGAGCAGCCGGCTGCGGCTTGTCAAATCCCATTCGCGCCAGGGTGCGATCACCTTGATGTCGGGTTTGAGGGCATAATAGGCGAGTTCGAAGCGTACCTGATCGTTGCCCTTGCCCGTCGCCCCATGTGCTACAGCATCTGCGCCGAGTTTTTCCGCCAGCTCGATCTGTTTCTTCGCGATGAGCGGCCGCGCAATAGACGTGCCCAGAAGATAGGCACCCTCATAGACCGCGTTGGCGCGGAACATCGGGAAGACAAAGTCGCGGACGAACTCTTCCCGAAGGTCTACGACGAAAATGTTTTCCGGCCTGACGCCGAGCAGTTCCGCCTTGGCCTTTGCCGGCGCGATCTCTTCGCCCTGCCCCAGATCGGCCGTAAACGTCACGACTTCTGCGCCATAGACTGTCTGCAGCCATTTGAGGATCACCGAGGTGTCCAGCCCGCCCGAGTAGGCCAGCACCACCTTTTTTGCGCGCTGCTGCGTCACTCATGTCTCCCGCCGCGGACGGGGGAGTTATATCGGGCCGAACCCTGCGGTCAAC
This sequence comes from Rhizomicrobium sp., assembly GCA_036495845.1. Lineage (GTDB taxonomy): Bacteria > Pseudomonadota > Alphaproteobacteria > Micropepsales > Micropepsaceae > Rhizomicrobium. Next base: position 15,134 of record DASXMF010000063.1, on the reverse strand, counting down.
GCTATGCCGAAATGGTTTTCGGGCGGATGCCAACCTTCTAAAAGATCGTGTAATGACCCGCGATTTGGATCAGAACAACCCCGCCCTGTCCGATGAGGCTGAAATCGTCGAAGCCGCGGCCGCGGCGCTGCGCAATAAGCGGCCGCTGCGCAGTCCGCGCCTTAGGCAGGCGGCCGAAGCCCTGCGGAGCAATCAGCTTGATGACGCCGATCACCTCCTGTCGAACTATCTGGAACAGCGGCCGAACGACGTCCGCGCCCTTCATCTGCTTGGCGAAACCGCGTTAAAGCTCGGACAGCGGAAACGCGCCGAGGCGCTACTTGCGCAGTGTGTCACGCTGGCGCCCGACTTTGAAGCTGGACGCTTCATCTACGCAAGCGCGCTGTACCAGCTGGACCGGCTCGAGCTGTCGCTTGCCGAACTCGAGCATCTTCTTGCGGCAGATCCGCAAAATATACTCCAACTCGATATGAAGGCCGCGGTGCTCACCGCGATGGGGCGGCATGCCGACTCGATGCTCTGCCGCCGGCAATTGACCGAGGCGCACCCCAGTGCGCCGGAGCTGTGGGTCAAATACGGCCGCGCTTTGCGGGCCATCGGCGAGCGTGAAGCCGCGATCGGTGCTTTTCGCCGGGCAATATCTCTCAATCCGTCCTGCGGAAGCGCGTGGTGGAGTCTTGCAGATCTGAAGACATTGCGTTTCTCCGAGGCGGATATTTCCGCCATGGAATCGCGAAATTCACGCAGCGAAACCAGGCGCGACGACCGGATTTATCTGCACTTTGCGCTGGGACGGGCCTATGCCAGCCAGAAGAATTACCCGAAATCCTTCGAAAACTACGCCCGCGCCAATGCCGGCAAGCGCTTGACCATCAGCTACGATCCCGACCGGCTCAGTGAAAACGTCGCCAAGTGCAAGGCGCTCTTCACGCGCACCTTCTTTGAATCGCGCTCCGGCCTTGGCGCGGATTCCGCGGAGCCCATCTTCATCGTGGGCATGCAGCGGGCTGGCTCCACGCTCGTCGAGCAAATGTTGTCCAGCCACTCCGCCATCGAGGCCACCGCCGAACTCCCCGACATCACGCTGATGGCCGAGCGCCTCGGCGAAACGCTTGCAGGTGAAAAAAACACGACGTATCCCAACGTGCTCGCCTCACTCGACGGCGCGGCATTGCGCAAGCTCGGGGAAAACTACCTCGAAACGACGCGGTTCAAGCGCGATGCTGGCAAGGCATTCTTCGTCGATAAGAATCCGTACAATTTCCTTCACCTCGCCCTCATTCACCTGATCCTTCCCAACTCCAAAATCATCGATGCACGGCGTCACCCACTTGCCTGCTGCTGGTCGAATTACACCGCCAATTTCGAAATGGGCGCGCTTTTCGCCTACCGTTTCAACGAATTGGGCCGCGCCTATTCCGATTACGTCGAGCTGATGGCGCACTTCGATGCCGTGCTGCCGGGCCGCGTGCACCGCGTCTTCTACGAAGAGCTTGTGGGCGATCCGACACGGGAAATCGGCCGGCTCCTCTCCCATCTTGGACTGCAGTTCGAAGCGAGCTGCCTCGATTTCCATGCGAACACCCGCGCGATGAACTCGGTTAGTTCCGAGCAGGTGCGTCAGCCCATCTTCACCGACGCCCTCGATCAATGGCGCCACTTCGAGCCATCGCTCGGACCTCTCAAATCGGCGCTCGGTCCTGTTCTCGACGCCTATCCCGGCGTGCCGCACTTCGCATCATAAGTTACAGGCGTAACTCGCGCTCCCATCAGCCGGGCATTCGGGCCAATTCCGCGGATCGCATCTGCGCATGGCGCGTGCTCGCCCGTTCGCGCACGCTTTCGCTTTTAAGCTGACCGCAAGCCGCCATGATGTCGCGGCCGCGCGGCGTACGTACGGGCGAGGCGTAGCCCGCGCGATTGACGATCTCGGCGAATTTCTCAATCCGCTCCCAGGGCGAACATTTGTAAGGCGCGCCCGGCCAGGGATTGAAGGGAATGAGGTTGATCTTGGCCGGGATGCCGCGAACAAGACGCACGAGTTCGCGTGCGTCGGCAGGAGCGTCGTTCACGCCCTCCAGCATCACATATTCAAAGGTGATGCGGCGCGCGTTGGACGATCCCGGATAGGCGCGCGCGGCCGCCATGAGCTCGGCGATCGGATATTTGCGGTTGAGCGGCACCAGGATGTCACGGACCTCGTCACGCACGGCATGCAACGAGATTGCGAGCGCCGAACCAATCTCCGCGCCGGCGCGCACGATCATGGGAACGACCCCTGCCGTCGAGAGCGTCACCCGGCGCTTCGAGATCGCCAGACCGTCACCGTCGGCAATCAGCGCGATCGCGGATTTCACATTCTCGAAATTGTAGAGCGGCTCGCCCATGCCCATCATCACCACATTGGTGATCTGGCGGTGCTCCGCTGTCGAAGGCCAGTCGCCCAGCGCATCGCGGGCAACCATCACCTGCCCCACGATCTCGCCGGGCGTGAGATTGCGCACGAGCTTCTGCGTGCCGGTATGACAGAAGCGGCAATTGAGCGTGCAGCCGACCTGTGAGGAGACGCACAGCGTGCCGCGGTCGGCTTCGGGTATGAACACCGTCTCGAATTCGGCGCCGGGTCCCGCACGCAGCAGCCATTTGCGGGTGCCGTCCTCCGAGACCTGTTCGGTCACGATTTCGGGTCTCGCCAGGGAGAAGCGCTCCGACATGAAGGTGCGGAACCCCCTGGCGAGATTGGTCATGGCTCCGAAGTCGCGCGCTCCGTGCACGTGAATCCAGTTCCGCAGCTGGCGGGTGCGCATCGGTGCTTCCCGGGGCGCCATGCCCGCCTGCAGGAGCGCCTCGCGCAATTCGCAGTCGCCGAAACCGATCAGGAATAAAGGTACGCCGCTGACACTCACATCCCGCAACTCTGATGCACCTTGTCGAGCGCGTCGGAGAGCCCGGCCAGCGAATAGGTATCGTGCGTCACGGAGCCCCGTTTCGAGGTTCCGGTGACGATGGCCTCGGACGCGGCCTTCATCGCGTCGATCAGGCGGGCTTCGTCGGCCTGCGCTTCCACCCAGGCACCGCCGGTGCCACCGTCATTCTTGGTGAAAAGCTGGAACTTGTCGGAACCGATCTCGACCGTGACGTCGCTGCCCTCCTTATAGACGTAACCCGGCACGATCTCGGGCTCGCCCTTTGCGTTCCGGCCCGGCCAATCGTTGATCAAAAAGTAAGGCCGATCGCGCTTCACCTTTTTCGGTTCGGACAGGGTTGGCTTCGACAGCGCATAGCAGACGCGGCTGTCGCCGCTGCCCGTCTTGTATGCCGACCAGTCCTTGAACACGCCCAGAATCTCAGGCTGATCGGCTGAGGCGGCGGCCATCGTCTGCAGGAATGCCATGGCGGCCAGGACGGGAAGAAGCGATCGCATGAATGACCTCGAACTGGTTGCAGCGGTGTCCGGATGCCGCGCTTCTCGCGGCAAATTCCGGCTCTAGTGTCGTGGTTTCGAAGTTCGCCCCATTATCGATATCACCTTCTTGGCGAACTTCGAAACCAAAACGACACTAGAATCAATGGATTGCTAGTGTCCTTCAATTCCGAAATTCGCCCAGAGCCCAATATAGAAATCATGCGAATTTCGGAATCGGGACACTAGCGGGGAAGCACGCCCTCGCGCTGCATGCGTTTTCTCTGCAGCTTGCGATAGCGCCGGATCGCCTCCGCACGTTCGCGAGCTCGCTTTTCCGACGGCTTTTCGTAATGGCCCCTGAGCTTCATCTCGCGGAAAATGCCTTCGCGCTGCATCTTCTTTTTCAGCGCTTTCAGCGCCTGGTCGATATTGTTGTCGCGAACGATGATCTGCAAAGGCGGCTCCGGGTTTCTAGGGTCGATTAGGGCGGCGCTAGATATCAGAAGGGGGCAGAACTGTCTATCCCGGGCGGCGCGGCTTTGACCGGCGGCGGCAGCGATCCCATATTAAGAGCCATGTCCATCCTCAAGATCGCCCGCATGGGCCACCCGGTCCTGGCGAGCAGAGCGGAGCCGGTTGCCGACCCTTCGGCGCCCCAAATTCAGCGCCTGGTCATGGATATGGTCCAGACCATGAAGGATGCGAACGGCGCCGGGCTTGCCGCGCCGCAAGTTCATGTCCCCTTACGTCTCGTGATTTTCCAGGCGCCGGAAGAGCGAACGGACGGCGAATTGTCGGAAGAAGAAAGGTTCGACCACACGGCGCCTCTCACGGTTCTGATCAATCCGGAAATCGAGATTCTCGGTGCCGGGACGGAGGGGGGCTGGGAGGGCTGCCTGTCGATTCCCGGGCTGAAGGGTTATGTCGAGCGGCCTGCCCATATTCACTATCGCGGGTTGGATGAGGCCGGGCGAGCCATCTCGCGCACCGCGCGCGGGTTTCACGCCCGTGTGGTCCAGCACGAATGCGATCACCTGGACGGCATCCTTTATCCTCAGCGGATGTCGGATCTGAGAAATCTCATTTTCGAGTCCGAATCGCGTCACTGGACGCACAGGGACGCGCCATGACAGCAGCGGCGAAAAAGACACGGCGGCCGCGCGGCGCGCGAAACAAGCCGGCGGATCCGCGGCTGGCGATCCTCGCCGCGGCTCTTCCGCACGTCCCGTTCGACGGTTTCACGGACAGAGTGATCGAGAAGGCCGCAAAGGAAGCCGGCGTTCCCCGCGATGTCCTCGCGCGGCTTTTTCCGAATGGTCCGCTCAGTCTGGTCGAGGTCTTTTCGGAACATGCCGATGCGGAGATGGAGCGGAAGCTCGCGAAGCTGAAGCTCGCGAATCTCAAAATACGCGAGCGCATCACCGCAGCTATCCAATTCCGTCTGGATGCTCTGAAGGCCCACAAGGAAGCAGCGCGGCGGGCGGCGGCATTCCTGACGCTTCCTCCGAATGCGGCAACAGGAGTCAAGCTTCTTTACCGCACAGTGGATGCCATCTGGCGCGCCATCGGCGATACCTCGACGGATTTCAATTTCTATACCAAGCGCGCGATTCTCGCAGGGGTCTACTCCACGACCCTCCTGCGCTGGTTCGCCGACACGAGCGAAGGCGAGCGTGCCACCGAGAAATTCCTTGCGCACCGCATCGAGGACGTCATGCAATTCGAAAAATTCAAGGCCAAATTGCGCGAGCAGGCGAGCGGCTGGCCGTCATTCTCCGAGCTTCTCAATCCCGCTGCCCGCGCTGCTCCGGGACGCCGCCCAAAGGCGAAAGGCGCGTGATGTGTCCCAACTTGCGGCCGGGGCGCATTTCTTTCTTGCCGTAGAGATGCAACGCGCCTTTGTCGCGGGCGAGCTGCTGCCAGTCTTTCGCTTCGCTGCCCACCAGATTCTCCATCACTGCGTCGGAGTGCCGTGACGGATCGCCGAGGGGCCAGCCGGCGACGGCGCGGATATGCTGCTCGAACTGGCTGACGACGCAGGCCTCGATCGTCCAATGTCCGGAATTGTGTACGCGAGGCGCGATCTCGTTGACGAGCAGTTCGCCGTTCTTCGTGACGAAAAATTCGACGGCCAGCACGCCGACATAGCCAAGCGCTTCGGCAATCTTCCTTGTTGTCGCCAGCACCTGCCCGGTTTGCGAGGCCGTGAGCCTCGCGGGAACCTGCGAACGGCGCAGGATATGGTCGCCATGCAGATTTTCTGGCGGGTCGTAGGCGGCGAAGGCGCCGTCGGCGGAGCGCGCGGCGACAACCGAGCATTCGAAAGCAAAATCCACCAGCCGTTCGAGGATCGCGGGCGCTTCGCGCAGCGACGCGACCGCCGTTTTGAGATCTGCCACGCGCGCGATTCGTGCCTGGCCCTTGCCATCATAGCCGAGCCGTCGCGTCTTGAGGATCGCCGGTGCGCCGATGCGGGACAGCGCCGCGCGCGCTTCAACGATTCCGTCCGCGCGCGCAAATTGCGCGGTTCCAATGCCGAGATCCGACAGGAATGTTTTCTCCGCGAAGCGATCCTGCGTCCGGGAAAGCGCTCGCGCGTCGGGATGCGTGGGTCTGTGGTGTGCAAGAAGAGCCAGCGACGCACTCGGAACGTTTTCGAATTCGAAGGTGACGACATTGCAGGTTTGCACGAAGGCAGAGAGCGCCGCTTCGTCGTCATAGGCCGCGATCGTCCGAAGAGCGGCGACGTCGAGTGCGGGCGCGTCGTCTTCGTCGGAATAGATGTGCGTCTTGAGGCCGAGCTTTGCTGCCGCCAGCGCGAGCATACGCCCCAGCTGACCTCCGCCGAGAATGCCGATCGTGCCCCCGGGCGGCACGGGGAGGGAAGGCTCTTGCGGCAATGTCACCTCGTGGAGGATTCCGCGGGACGTTCCGCGACGGCTTCCGTCTGGCGGGCCCGCCAGGACCGGAGTCGCGAGGCGAGCGCGTCGTCCGCGAGCGCGAGAATGGCCGCAGCATGCAAGGCTGCGTTTCGCGCTCCGCTTTCGCCGATCGCGAAGGTGGCAACGGGCACCCCGCCGGGCATCTGAACGATCGACAGGAGGCTGTCCATGCCCTTGAGCGCCTGCGTCTCGATGGGCACGCCGAGCACGGGCAGCGGCGTCATCGAAGCCGTCATGCCCGGCAGATGGGCCGCGCCGCCCGCCGCGGCGATGATCACGCGCAAACCGCGATCCGCCGCATCCCTTGCATAGCTGTAGAGCCGGTCGGGCGTGCGGTGCGCCGAGACGATGCGGGCCTCGTGAGGGATCGACAGCGCGTCCAGAATCTCGGCCGCCGCGCGCAGGGTCGGCCAGTCGGACTGGCTACCCATGATGAGGCCGACGAGCGGGGAAGGCGCGGTCATGCTTCCTGTCTCTCCGGGACGCACCCGAAGCCGAGAAGCGGCCCATTATAGGGGGCGGCCTGCTCAAGAAAAGATGCCGCCGCAGCCTCAATAATTGATTAACCTGTTTGCCCGGATCGTTGTGAAAGTGCGAATCGACGGGGCCGACAGCATGACGATGGAGCCGATCCAGCGCCCGACGCCACCTGCCGCCAGCGCCGCCCCGTCCCAATCCGGCGGGCGGCCCGGACTCGACCTGCCCGACAGTGAGAGCTTTCTGGGAATCTCCAAAAGCGAGTTCACGCCCAATGTGCGCCGCGCCGTGACCGCGTTGCTCGGCGAAGCACGCGCGCTGCACGAGGAGCTCGGCCGCACGCGCGCGCTTCTCGAGGATGCCGAGGAGATTGCCGATCGCGACCATCTCCTTCCCGTTCTCAACCGGCGTGCCTTCATGCGCGCCTTGACGCGCGAGATCGCATCGATTGCGCGCTATGGCACGCCGTCGAGCCTCGTCTATTTCGATCTCGATGGTTTCAAGCTGATCAACGACAGGCACGGTCATGCCTGCGGCGACGCCGTGCTCTACCATTTTGCGATGCTTTTACTCGGCCACGTGCGGGGCAGCGACGTGGTGGGCCGGCTCGGCGGCGACGAGTTCGGACTCATCCTGATCCATGCGGGCGGCGACAAGGCGCAAAAAAAATCGGCCAGTCTGACCAGCTCCCTGGCGGCGACGCCGGCGATCTGGGACGAGAAGCCGCTTCCCTTCGCATTTTCCACCGGGGCGCTGGAGCTGACGGGCGCCATGAGCGCCGAATCGGCGATCGCCCAGGCCGACGCCGACATGTACCGCAGCAAGCGGGAGAGATGATCAGGCTATAATGTTCGGCAGGAGTTCGTTCTCCACTCGCGCAATCTGGTCCTTGAGCTGAAGTTTGCGCTTCTTGAGCCGGGTAAGCTGAAGCTGGTCGGCGGGGCCCGTCCGAACCAGTGCCATGATCGCCGAATCGAGGTCGCGATGCTCCTCGACGAGCGCTGAAAGCTCCGCCCGCAAGGTCTGTTCCTCGGCTTCGGTCATCAGAAAGTATCATACTCCACATTGCCCCTGCCTGCTTGGATCGTTTGCGTGGCCCGGGCTGGTTCGTGACCTTTACGTTCCGGAAGGCTTGTCGCCGGTTGCGCGTGGACAGCCATCGCGGATGGTGATCTAATTGCTGCTCTTTTGTGAATGAGGTGCGAACGATGGCACTGGAAGGACACATGCAGGAACTGTCCGAGAAGCACAAGAAACTCCAGGAAATGATCGAATCCGAGATGGCCCATCCCGATTGGGACGAAGTCCGGGTCGCCGCTCTCAAGAAAGAAAAACTAAGGGTGAAGGACGAAATCGAGCGTCTGCGCAGCGTCGTGCACTGACGCGGATCGCCTCGTCAACCGGGGACCTGGCCCTGGTTTAAGTCTCCTCGAATGCCGCTGCGCATGCAGGTCAGGCCCCGTCATTCGTGCTACCCACGATATCGCAGATCGAGCCTGTCGAGGGACCGGTTGTGGGAATCTGTATCGGTTTGTCGCTCCTCGCGGGTTCGCCACCACTTATTGCAGCGATGAACGCGTTCTGAACCGCAACTTCAGGGCGAGTTCAATGCGCTCGCACCATTCTCCTGCGCATGCCGGACGCCAATGAGACGCCGGCGCAAAGGAGATGAACATGAAAACGATCGCAAAATTTGCGGCAGGCGCCGCCCTGCTGGCCACCGCGGCGATGACCATGACGGCTCCGGCGAGCGCCGGCGTCAGCGTGGGAGTCACTGTCGGGGCGCCGGGAGTCGTCGTGGCCGGCGGATATCCTTGCAACAGGCCGTTCCGCTTTCGCCCTGCTTATTGCGGCTACCCCGTCTATGGCGAGCCGCTGTTCGTGGACGGAGTCGTGTACCGCGGCGGGCCGGTCTATGTGCGCACGGTCCGTGGCCAGCGTTTCTTCTGGCTGCACAATCGCTGGGAGCGCGATCGCATCGAATGGCACCGCGCCGTTCGCTGAGCGCTCTGCCTTGCCAACGGTTCCGGCGCGGATCTCTCGCGCCGGAACCGACCGTCTTGCAATCAAACAAAAAAATAAGCGTGTCATCCCGGCCGAACTCCCGCGGAAGCGGGAGGAGAGCCGGGACCCAGAACCGTGAAGAGGTTTTTGAACTGCGCGGCTCATTGTCTGCGGCTGCGGACACTGGGTTCCCGCTTGCGCGGGAATGACACGCTTTAATTTCGCCTCCGCGGCTCCGCGTGATTCCTGCGTCTTGCGACGAAGTCAGCTCATGTTTTTTGCGCGGTCGCGGAGCTTGAATTTCTGGACCTTGCCTGTCGAGGTTTTCGGCAGTTCGCCGAACACGATGTGGCGGGGGCATTTGTAGTGGGCGAGCAGGTCGCGGCACCACGCGACGAGATCGCTTTCCGTCGTTTTGTCGTGTCCCTTTTTTTTCTCGACGAAGGCGCAGGGCGTCTCTCCCCATTTTGAATCGGGCCGCGCCACCACCGCGGCATGCAGGACCGATGGGTGCTTGAGGAGCGCATCCTCCACTTCGATCGACGAGATATTCTCGCCGCCCGAGATGATGATGTCCTTCGAGCGGTCCTTGAGCTGGATGTAGCCGTCGGGATGCAGGACACCGAGATCGCCGGAATGAAACCAGCCGCCCGCAAACGCCTCTTTTGTCGCCGGCGCGTTCTTCAGGTAGCCCTTCATGACGATATTGCCGCGGAACATCGCTTCGCCGAGCGTCTCGCCGTCGGCGGCAACCGGCTCCATGGTTTCGGGATCCATGATGGAAAGTGCTTCGAGCGCGTGATAGCGCACGCCCTGGCGCGCTTTTCTCGCAGCGCGTGGGTTCGCTTCGAGCCCGTCCCACTCGGCACGCCATTCGTTGACGACCGCCGGACCATAGGTTTCCGTCAGCCCGTAGACGTGGGTGACATTGAAGCCGGCCTCCGACATTTGGGCCAGCACGGCTTCGGGCGGCGGTGCAGCGGCCGTCACGAACTCGATCCTGCGCGGCAGGGGCCTGCGCTCCTCGGCTCCCGCATGGACGAGCGTCGACATGACGATCGGCGCGCCGCAGAGATGGGTGACGTGGTGTTCTGCAATGAGATCGTAGATCGGCTTGGCCCTGACCCAGCGCAGGCAGACATGTGTGCCCGCAACGACGGACAGCGACCAGGGAAAGCACCAGCCATTGCAGTGGAACATCGGCAGCGTCCACAGATACACGGGATGCCTGCCGAGACCGGCGGCCAGTACATTGCCGTACCCCATCAGCGCCGCGCCGCGGTGATGAAAAACCACGCCCTTGGGATTGCCGGTCGTGCCCGACGTGTAATTCAGCGCAATCGCGTTCCATTCGTCATCGGGCATTCTCCAGGCGAATTCCGGGTCGCCGCCGCGGAGAAAAACCTCGTAGTCGATCGTGCCCAGCCGCTCTCCGCTCTGCGGAAACTCCAGATCGTCGACGTCGATGACCAACGGAAGCGACTTCGCGAGCTTCAGCGTTTGTTTGATCGTTCCGGCAAATTCGCGATCCGTGATGAGAACCTTCGCTTCGCCGTGATCCAGGATGAAGGCAAGCGCTGCGGGATCGAGCCTCGTATTGAGCGTGCAGATCACCGCACCGGACATGGGCACGCCGTAATGCGCCTCGAGCATTTGCGGGGTATTGGCGAGCATGACGGCGACCGTATCGCCGGCGCCGATTCGGTGCTGGTCAAGCGCCGAGGCCAGCCGGCGCGCCCGCTCGTAGAATGCCGCGTATGTCGTGCTCGACCTGCCGTGAACGATCGCCGGACGATCGGGAAAGGTGAGCGCCGCGCGCTCGAGAAACGTCAACGGCGTGAGAGGCTGGAAATTGGCCGGGTTGCGGTCGAGATCGCGGTCGTAAATGCCGCGCCCGAGCCGGTGCCGGGATCGGGCGACGGCGCGCGGGGCGGCCGCGGTGCTCCGGCGCGAGATGCGCTTGCGCGGGCGCGGCGGCAGGATGGGCTTTGGCGCGGGCCGCGCCAGCGTTCTTGCATGGGCAGGCTTCGCACCTTTCACGCGCGCGTTCCGCTTTCGCCCGCGTGTCTTCTTCCCGCCTGGTTTGCCCGACCTTCGCTTCGCCATGAAATTTTTGCTGCCCGCAAGCCTTCGCAAACTATTCAATGTGTAGAAAGGCGGCAAGCGTTCGATGGACGCGAGGCGAGTGTGTTGCTACCAACGCGCGGCATCTGAAGGTCGAATAGATGAGCGAGAGCGCCGGAAGCCGGCCGAAGGAAAATGCGGTGCGCGCGCTTTACCGCCTCGTGCTCGCCCAGGCGGCCGGACCTTACGCCTGGTGGGCGCTCGCCGCGGTGGCGTTTGCCGAAAGCTCGTTCTTCCCGCTTCCCCCGGATGTCATGCTGGTGCCGATGGTGCTGGCCGCGCGCCGCCGCGCCTTTTATCTGGCGGCATGGTGCACGCTGTTCTCCGTCCTCGGCGGATTGCTCGGCTACGCGATCGGCGCCCTGCTTTACAATTCCGTCGGTCACTGGCTTATCGAGGCCTATGGTTACGGCGACAGGCTCGACGCGTTTCGTGCGGCTTATGCGAAATGGGGGGCGGCGATCATCCTGATCAAGGGGCTCACGCCCATTCCCTACAAGCTCGTCACCATCGCCTCGGGATTCGCCGGCTACAATCTCGGCCTGTTCGTTATTCTCTCCATCATCACGCGCGGGGCGCGCTTCACGCTCGAAGCCGGGCTGCTCTATCTGTTCGGGGAACCGGTGCGCGCCTTCATCGAAAAGCGCCTCGAGCTCGTGTTGCTGGGCTTTCTGGCCGTGCTCGTCGGCGGATTCCTGGTTGCGCGCTACGCGTTCTGACGATCATGCGCAAAACCTCATGCAGGCGCCTTCACGATTCGTTTCATCTTCCTTCACGCCGCCCCAATTTGCGAAGGAATCTCCGCGCTGCAAACCTCAGGCAAATCGAAGAAACGCGGCGGAATGATTCCATTGACAAAAAATTGCCGCCCTTGCGCGAGACTCTACGCGAACTTTGACACAAGTGCCGGGAGCGACTAGCCCCTTCGGTTCGAGCGCGCGATGAATCCACAGCTCCTCTCCATTGGCGCCATTCTTCTCTCGACCGCCTTTTTGCTTGCGGGCAACGGGCTCGTGGGAACGCTCACGCCGGTGCGCGCCCATCTGGAAGGGTTCTCGGATCTCGCGATCGGCGCGATGGGCTCGTTCTACTATGCAGGGTTCGTCGCAGGCTGCCTGGTCGGACCGCGCATGCTGGCGCGCGCCGGACACATTCGCACCTTTTCGGTTGCCGCTGCCCTGACCGCGGCAACGGTTCTGCTGCAGCCGCTGCTGGTGGAGACGACGACCTGGTTCGCCATTCGCGCGGCCTTCGGCTTCTGCGCGGCCAACGTCGTGATGGCGCTCGAGAGCTGGCTCAACGACCGCGCCACCAATGAGACCCGCGGCCGCATTCTCTCCGCCTATGTGGGCACCAACCTGACGTTTCTCACGCTCGGGCAATGGATGCTGCTTCTGGCCTCGCCGGCCGGTTACAAGCTCTTCAGTGTGGCGGCGATCACCTATATCTGCTGCCTCGTTCCCGTCGGGCTGACACGGCTGTCCCAGCCCGTGCCGCAACCGGTGCCTCCCCTGCGGGTGCGGCGGCTGATGCGCATGGCGCCGATCGGCGTCGCCGGTGTCGTTACGGTGGGGCTCGCGAACGGCGCGTTCTGGACGCTTGCGCCCGTCTATGCCCAGCTGCTCGGCTACAGAACGTCGGGCGTCGCCGCCTTCATGAGCGCGTTCATCGTGGGCGGCGCCCTGATTCAGTTCCCGCTCGCGCGCTATTCCGACCGTCTCGACCGCAGGTGGATCATCGTTGCCGAGTGCGGCGCAGCCTCGATCCTCGGCGTGGCGCTGGCTCTTCTCGGCCGGTACGGTATCAAGACCACCACGATCCTGTTTCCCGTCGCTTTCGTGTTTGGCGCGGCAATGCTGCCGCTCTACTCGCTGTCGATCGCCCACGCCAACGACCGCATGATGCGAAGCGAATTCGTCGAGGCTTCGGCGACGCTGCTTCTCGTCAACGCGCTGGCGTCGATCGTCGGACCGATTCTCGCGGCAGTGATTACCGCGCATGCGGGCATGCCGGCGCTGTTCCTCTACACGGCGACGGTGCACCTGGCGATGACGGTGTTCACCGTCGTGCGCATGACCTCGGTCGGCGCCGCCCCCGAAGCGGCGCGGGAGCATTACGTTCCGGTGCCGTCCCAGGCTTCTCCCACCGCTCTTGAACTCGACCCGCGCGGTCCGGAACATGCGGGATCCCGCGAAGCGGCGTGAATTGCCGATCGCGTTCGCATTGATCGGAAGTAGAACGAGGGAAAAACTGCCGCGCGCGAAGCGCTCACTCGTCTTCGGAAGCAGGCTCCGCTTCGGCGACCGCGACCTGTTCTTCGGCCTCTTCTTCGGGCGCCGTTTCCGCGATCGGTTTGAGCGTCTCGCCCTTGGGGACGACTCTCGTCGTCTGACGCTCGCGGCGTTGCGACGCGCGCTCGACCGCGAGATCGAGTTCGAGCTGCGAACAAAGCCCGAGCGTGACCGGATCGACCGCCTTGATGTTCGCCGCATTCCAGTGCGAACGCTCGCGGATTTTCTGGATCGTCGATTTGGTGGTGCCAATCAGCTTGATGATGTCGGGGTCGGTGAATTCGGGATGGTTGCGCAGAATCCAGTAGACCGCGTCGGGCTTGTCCTGACGCTTGGAGACGGGCGTGTAGCGCGGCGCCTTCTTGAGCTTGACGGGCGGCAGCTTGTATTTCGGCGGTGCCATCTTCAGGCGCAGTTTGGGATTTTTCTCGGCGTCGGCGATCTGCTCGCGCGTCAACTGCCCCGAGGCGACGGGGTCCTGCCCCTTGATCCCCTTGGCCACATCCTCGTCGGCGATGCCCTTCACTTCGAGGGGATGCAATCCACAGAATTCGGCAATCTGCTCGAAGGTCAGCGAAGTATTGTCGACGAGCCAGACGGCCGTCGCCTTGGGCATGAGCGGTGCGTTGACTGCCATTTGTCAATGATCCTTTCCCGGGCGGGGTTTCCGGCCCCGCGCCGCTCTCAAGGCTTTAACCTTTCGAGGATGGGCCGGTTGTAGCGGAAATGGGCGGTGAAGGGAAAGAGAATTGCTCAAAGGGTGAGCAGAATCTTTCCGATATGCCGGCTTGCAGCCATTCTTTCATGCGCGGACTGGGCTTCGGCGAGCGGCAGGATGCAGTCGATGACCGGCCGGATTCGGCCCTGGTCCAGCAGGGGCCAGACCCGTGCCCTGAGCGCGTTGCGGATGAGTTCCTTCTCCGCGTCGGGCCGCGCGCGCAGCGTGGTCGCCATGAAGGTGAGGCGTTTCATCATCATAGGAGCGAAATTGACTTCGGCGGTCATGCCTTTCTGAAAGGCGATGTTGACGAGCCTGCCGCCGCGCGCAAGCGCGCGAAAATTCCGCTCGATATAGTCTCCGCCCACCATGTCGAGGATCACGTCGACCCCGCGTCCGCTGGTCGCCTCTTCGATCGCACGCACGAAATCCTCGCTGCGGTAATCGATTGCGCGCCGGGCGCCGAGCCGCTCGCACGCGGCGCATTTTTCCGGGCTGCCGGCGGTCACGTACACTTGGTGGCCCAGCGCTGCGCAAAGCTGGATCGCGGTGGTGCCGATGCCGCTTGCGCCGCCATGGACCAGCACGCTTTCGCCCGGCGCCAGCTGCGCGGAATCCACGAGATTGGTCCACACGGTAAAATGCGTCTCGGGAAGTGCTGCCGCCTGCGCAATATCGAGACCTTGCGGCACCCGCAGGAGCGAGCCCGATGATGCGACGCAATATTCCGCGTAGCCGCCTCCTGCGAGCAAGGCGCAGACGCGCTCGCCAATGGCAAAATCTTCGATGCCGTCGCCGCACTCCACGATCTCGCCCGCAACCTCGAGGCCGAGAATTTCCGAAGCGCCTTTCGGCGGCGGATAACGGCCGTGGGCCTGAGCAAGATCGGCGCGGTTGACGCCTGCAGCCGCGACCTTGATCAACACCTCGCCCGTGCCGGGTTTTGGCCGCGGACTCTCGCCCGGCGTCAGACGATAATCGGCACCGGGATTTTCCACGAGGATCGCGCGCATTTCGTCAGTGTGCGCCGTTCGTGCAGGAAATCCAGCCTGTTGCGTTTGCCGCGAGCGGCCATGATGACGCGCTGTCATTTGCGGGTTAAGATTTGCGCCGCTTCTGCGCAGGACAGGAGAGCGGTCATGCCCATCGACCTCGACGAGCTGCTTCCCAGG
>DASXMF010000062.1:0-2111 GCA_036495845.1 Rhizomicrobium sp. | reverse complement strand
CTTTTCGCCGTGATGGCACAGTTGGGAATCGCCGCGCTCATTCCCGTCGCCTTCGCTTATCCGCTGATGATCCTGGCGCGCGCCCTTTACGGCATTTTCGGATCGGGCACGGTGCCCTCGGCGCAGGCCTATGTCGCCGATCGCACCACGCGCGATGAGCGCACGCGCGGCGTGGCCACCATCAGCGCGGCGTTCGGTCTTGGGACGACGGTGGGACCGGCCGTCGGCGCCGTTCTCGTCGTCTTCGGTCTCTTCGCGCCCTTCTACTTCACGGCGCTGGCGGCGTTCGCAAGTGCCGCCGCCATCTGGCTGTTCCTGCCGGAGCGCACCGCGCCGCACCTCAAGATCGAGCCGGTTCCGCGTCTGCGCTGGAAAGACGCGCGCGTCCGGCCCTTCATCCTCTACGGTCTCGGTGCGACCACGGCGGCCGCCATTCCCATCCAGACCGTCGGCTATCTCTTCATCGACATTTTGCACTTCAGTCCCGTCGAAGCGCCGCAATATACGGGCATCGGCCTCGTCGCTTCTTCGCTCGCCGCCCTGTTTGCACAGCTGGTCATTGTCCAGCGGTTCAACATTTCCGCGCGCGCGCTCATCCGCCGGGGCGCGATCGTGGCTTTCGCGGCGAATGGTCTTTTCGCCATTGCCCATCAGTTCGGTCCGCTCGTCTTCGCGCTGATCCTCTCGGGGCTCGGCTTCGGCATGGTGCGCCCGGGCTATGCCGCGGCCGCTTCGCTCGCAGTGGACCCCGACGAGCAGGGTGCCGTGGCCGGACTCATCGGCGCCACAAGCGGTGCCGGTTTCATCTTCGGGCCGCTCATCGCCACCGCGCTCTATCGCTGGTCGCCGTCGGCGCCCTATCTGTTCGGCGCGGCGCTGATGGGCGCTCTCTATATTTATGCGCTTCTCTCGCCGCCTTTGCGCAATGCCGGCGTCAGCGCCGAAGGCGAACCCGCGGAGACGCAGGTCCCGAACGCGTGACCGTCGCGAAGAACGTCAAAGGGTTTGCGCGGAGACGCGGAGGAAGGTTCACAATGAGGCAGTGAGGCAGTGAGGACTGTGAGAACCTTTTGCGCGCATTCGCGCGATCTCTTCCTCACCGCCTCACTGCCTCATTGTAAATCTGATTTCACGCTCTCCTCCGCGCCGCGTGAGCATATTTTTTTTTAGTGCAATTTCGCGAGAGCTTTCCGTGAAATCAGTTCGCCTTTGCTGCGAGTTCGCGTTCCATGGATTCCAGCAATTGCTCGGTTGCGAAACCGTCAGGCACGAGTCCCTGCGCTTTCTGCCACGCGCGCAGGGCGGCGCGGGCTTGGCGGCCCATGACGGCATCGAGAGCGCCGGGATCGAAGCCCAGCCTTTTCAGATCCGTCTGGAAGGCGAGGCGTTCGCTGCGCGAGAGCGGAATTGCGTCTCTCGGCCACGCAGCCATGATCGGCGGACCGTTCTTCATGCGGTCGGCAAGCGTGCACACTGCGAGCGCATAGGACGCTGCGTTGTTGTATTTCAGCACGGTGCGGAAATTGTCGTAGACGATGAAGGCCGGCCCGCGTGCTCCGGCGGGGAGATAGATCGAGGAGAGAGCCTCGCTTCTCGGCAGCAACAGGCCGCTCGCCGCCCGCACGTTCATGTTGCGCCAGGTTGTGATCGTGCTCGTCTTGTCGAGATCGGCAAGCTCGTAGGGGAATCCGGGAGGCAGCACGACTTCGTAGCCCCAGGGCGCCATCCGCTCCCAACCCGATTGCGCGAGCAGGTTTGCGGCGGAGGCGAGCGCGTCGGCCGGCGAGTGCCAGAGATCGCGCCGCCCGTCTCCGTCGCCATCGACCGCAAAGCGGAGGAAGGAAGAGGGCACGAATTGCGTCTGCCCGAACGCACCCGCCCACGATGAAGTCATGTCTGTTGGCGCAAAGCGTTCCTGTTGCTCGAGTTTTAACGCGGCAAGCAGCTCGCGCCGGCCGAAATCGCTGCGCGGACCGTCATAGGCGAGAGTGGCGAGCGCCTCGAACATATTGAAGCTGCCCATATGATTTCCGTAGTCACTCTCGATTCCCCAGATCGCGACCAGAATTTCTTTCTGCACGCCGAAGCGCTGCTCGAAATTGGCGAGCACT
>DASXMF010000061.1:0-88508 GCA_036495845.1 Rhizomicrobium sp. | reverse complement strand
CAGCTCGGTCGCTCACAAATCCCGGCGGCCGAGATGCGGCGCAGAGAGGATGGGACACCCCATCCTTTTGGTGAGCAGTGAGGGAGCATGCCGTGACAAAATCGTTGACTCGCAACACAGTCGCTTGGCGGTTCATCTTTTCTTTGCTGCATCCGCCCGTCCGGCCATGGCGGTGCCTGGCAGGCCCTTGCAAGGCGCGGCGCGCCGGGATTTGCTACAAGGCTCCACAATCGTTTGCGGAACTTGAGCAGTGAGCGACGGAACCAATGTCAAGCTGAACTTCGAAGGGATCATCCCGCGAAGCGATTACTGGCGCGAAATGAACTACTACGACGGCTATCAGGGATTTGATTTTACCGACATGCTGTTAATCACCAAAAAGGGCCTCCATGTCACCGCGCCACCCGGCACCGGTTATTACAATGTCCTGCATGGAGACGCAGAATTGCTTACGGTCGGGGGTTTCAACACCCAATATGGCTGGATAACGAGTCCGGTACCGGGAGAGACGTTCAATCTCAAGAGTGGTATTTTCGCAGCGGGAGACAACACGTCGCTTCCGACGGAATTTTATGCATTAAATGCAAATGGACAGACCATCGGACATCTCGATCTCATCCTCGACGATACCGCGACGACTATCGATTTTACCAATTACGGACATTCTTTCAGGAATGCGTCGACCATAATGATCGTTAGCTACGCCAATGCGTCCGACGACACTGTTGTCATGGACAATCTCAAGATCCACTGGAATGGGCCGATCCCGCATGGCGGACGGATGCCGTCGATTCCCACTCTTCCGGTTCATCGCCACCATCCACACATCGCGCACGCACTCAGTCTTGGCGCAACCCAGGCGCATGACGGGCACTCCGCTTCGGACGCTGGAGGAACGAATTCGCATCACGGCGAGCTGATGTCGCTCGCCGCGGCACTCGGGCATGCCGATCCTGGCGGCGGCCTCACCGCGCGGTTCGTGTTGCCGCACTGCGATCACTTCGGCACGTGACCGCGACCACCGGTTTCGGGCCGTATCGTTCACGTTCGAAACCGATCCATAATGGTGTCGGTTGTCTCGTGTTTCGGCGCGCGAGTTACGATCAGAGCAACGCGACCGGCCCCCCCCACCCCATCCGCCTCCCCCGGTCGCGGGCCGGGCTCGGCACCTCCCCCACGCAAGCGCGGGGGAGGAAAATTATGCTCACGCTTCGCTTCTATTCTTTTCCTCCCCCGCTCGCGGGGGAGAGCCTGCCCCGCACTTGATGCGAGGTGCCCAGAAGGGGCGGAGGGGCATGCACCGACGACGCATCGGCCACGCCCTTGCAACGCGCGGCGCGCCGGGATTTGTTACGCGGTTCGTCTGCGAACCTGCGGACAGCACAGCACGAGGACCTCCCGATGAAGTTGCAGGTCTGGCGCGTGGCAGCGCTGGCGGCGGCGGTTGCAACCGGTTCGGCGCGGGCGGATTCGGCGCATCACGACTGGACGTTCATGCGCTTTCCCGCGCTCCACGGATCGAGCGTCGTCTTCGAAGCGCATGGCGATCTGTGGCAGGTCGGGCGCTGGGGCGGCACCGCAAGCCGGCTGACCGCCGATCCGGGCTACGATCTGATGCCGCGGTTCTCGCCGGACGGAAGCTCGATCGCCTTCACCGGCTTCTATCAGGGCAATCAGGATGTCTACGTGATGCCCGCCGGCGGCGGCGCCGCAAAGCGGCTCACCTTTCATTCCGACGTCGTCGACAGCGCGCCCACGCGCTGGGGTCCCGACAACATGGTGGTGACGTGGACGCCGGACTCGAAGAACATCGTTTTCCTGTCGCGACGCATGGCATGGAACAGCTGGTACGGGAGGCTGTTCGAAGTGCCGGCGGGCGGAGGTCTCGCGCAGCCGCTGCCGCTCGACCGTGGCGGGCTCATGACCTACAGCCCGGATGGCAAGTCGATTGCCTATAATCGCATCTTCCGCAATTTCCGCACGTGGAAGCGCTACAATGGCGGCCTCGGACAGGACGTCTACACCTACGATTTCGACACGAAAAAACTGAACCGGATTACCACCTGGATGGGCACCAACACCGCGCCCATGTGGTACGGACGAAAAATCTATTACCTCTCGGATCACGACACCAAGCGGCGCGAGAACATCTGGGTCTACGACCTCGATTCGAAGCAATTCCGCGAGATCACCCATTTCACCAATTACGACATCGACTTCCCGAGCCTCGGAACCGGAGGCAAGGGCGGCGACGGCATCGTGTTCGCGCAGGCCGGCGCGCTATGGGTGATAGATCTTCCATCGGAAAGTTTGCATCGCCTCAATGTCAGCGTGCCCGATGACGGCACGCGCACCGGTCCGCGCTATGTGGATGCCGGCAAGACGATCCGCGACCAGGACACCGCCCAGGACACCGATTACGCGCTCTCGCCGAACGGCAAGCGCGCGCTGTTCTCCGCGCGCGGCGATCTGTTCACCGTGCCGGCCGAGCACGGCGCCACGCGCAATCTCACCGGCACAAGCAACGCCGACGAGGATCATCCGGGCTGGTCGCCCGACGGCAAGACCATCGCCTATACGACGGATGTGAGCGGCGAGCACCAGATCGCCCTGCGACCGGCCACGGGCGGCGCCGAAAAGATCCTCACGCATTTCCCATCGGGGTTTCTCTATGGCCCCATCTGGTCTCCCGACAGCAAACGGCTTGCCGTGTCGGACGGCAATCACCGTCTCTGGCTCGTCGACGCGGCGAGCGGCAGCACGACGCAGGTCGCCTTCGATCCCTTCTCCGAAATCCACGACCAGAGTTTCTCGCCTGACGGCCGCTGGCTCGCTTACAGCGTGACCGCCGCGAACCAGCAGAGGAACATCTGGATCGACAATATCGGCAGCGGCAAATCGGTTCGCGTGTCGGAGCCACTGGGAAACGATTACGGTCCCGTGTTCTCGCCCAACGGCAAGTATCTGTATTTCGTTTCGACGCGGCACGAGAATCCCACCGTGAACGAGATCGAATTCAACGTCGCATCGGTGGAGATGAACGGAATCTATGTGGCGACATTGCGCAAGAGCGATCGCTCCGCATTTGCGCCGCGCTCGGATGAAGGCGCGTTCGAAGCCGAAAAAGACTCCAAGCCCGCTCCCTGGAAGCCGGGCGCTTCCGCAGCGGTGAACATCGATTTCGACGGATTGATGGCGCGCGCGGTGCCGCTGCCCATTCCGGCGGCCGATATCGCCCAGATCGATGCCCGCGACGACAACGTCTATTACCGTGTCGCCCAGCCGCAAATGCTCGAAGGCCCGTTGCCGCGCATGAAATCGAGCCTTCACATCTACAATCTAGAAAAGCGCAAGGACGCCACGCTCGTCGAAGATCTGGACAGTTACAGCCTGTCCTATGACGGCACGAAGGCGCTCTACAAGAAGAGCGGGGGCGACGACGCGGACGACAGCGACGACAGCGGCCACGGCTACGCCATCATCGACGCAAAGATGCCGGAAGACGACAAGAAGCCGGACCCGAAATCGCTCGATCTCTCGCATATGCGCACGCGCGTCGACCCGGTCCAGGAATGGACCGAAATGTTCAACAACGCGTGGCGGCTGGAACGCGACCTGTTCGTCAATCCAAAGATGAACGGAGTCTCGTGGCAGGCCGTGCACGATGCCTATGCAAAGCTGCTTCCTCTCGTCGGATCGCGCGAAGACCTGACCTACCTGATCGGCGAAATGCAGGGCGAGCTCGGAAACTCCCATACCTATGCCGGCGGCGGCGACGAGGACAATCCGGCCGACACCGTCTCGACCGCGCTTCTGGGCGCCGATTTTGCACCGACATCGTCGGGCCATTACAGTTTTGCGAAAATCTACCCGGGCGACAACACGCGCGACAAATATCGCAGCCCGCTCACCGAACCCGGCGTCGACGTTCACGAGGGCGACGTGCTGCTCGCGGTGAATGGCCGCGATTTGCGGGCGCCAGCCGATCCCTACAGCGCCTTCGTCGGGATCGACGATCAACCGGTGACGCTGACGGTCGGCAACGGGGGCGGCGGCAAGCCACACGACGTGACGGTGAAGCCGATCAAGAACGAACTCTCGCTGCGCGAAAAGGACTGGATCGATCACAACCGGGCGCTGGTCGACAAACTGTCCGGCGGCAGGATTGCCTACATCTACATGTCGGACATGGAAACGCTCGGCACGGAGCAGTTCATCCGCCAGTTCTATCCGCAGCTGGACAAGCAGGCCGCG
Source organism: Rhizomicrobium sp. (assembly GCA_036495845.1). Classification (GTDB taxonomy): domain Bacteria; phylum Pseudomonadota; class Alphaproteobacteria; order Micropepsales; family Micropepsaceae; genus Rhizomicrobium. Next base: position 84,254 of record DASXMF010000061.1, on the reverse strand, counting down.
CTGCTGGACGACCGCTGGAACGGCGGCGGCAACGTCGATCAGATCCTGCTCGAGCGGCTGCGGCGCATCCTGGTGGGCCTTCAGACCAATCGCGAAGGTGCGCCCTCGCCCATTCCCCAGCAGCTGATCGTGGGGCCCAAAGTGTGCCTGATCAACAACTACTCCGCTTCGGACGGCGACATCTTTCCGTACTACTTCCGGAAATACGGATTGGGTCCGCTCATCGGCACGCGCACCTGGGGCGGCGTGCGCGGAATCCGCGGCGATTGGAACCTGCTCGACGGCGGCTACATCACCGTTCCCGAAGACAGCCTCTACGGTCTGCATTCGGAATGGGTCATCGAAAATCACGGCGTCGATCCGGACATGAATGTCGACACGGATCCGGGCCAGCTGCTTGCCGGACACGATGCGCAACTCGAAGCCGGCGTGCAGTATCTCATGCGGCAGCTGCAAAAGCGTCCGGGCGGACTGCCTCCGCCGCCACATCCGCTGCCGGCCTATCCTCCGCAAGGTCAAATCCCGCCGCCAAGTCTCTAACCTTCTCCAGCAAAACCTTGCCGCGAACGGATCTTCGATGACGCCACGGCGCCGCTCCCGCAGAATTCCCGCGCCACCGCACCCGGTGGAGCGACGCAAGCAGCTTCCGTCCGAGCATCCCAAGCCCGCAGCGGAGGATCCGTCTGCGCCGGCCGCTCTCAAGGCCATTCTTCGAAGCCCCAGCTATATCCAGGCGGACCGCGACACCGACTTCCTCGCCAGGCGCGACACGCGCGACGTGCGTCTTGCGCTCGACTACCGCAAAGCGGAATCGCTTCTGAAGGAGCGAGGCGTCGCGCACACCATCGTCGTATTCGGCAGCACGCGCATCTGCGAGCCGCAGGAAGCCCGGCGAAAAGTCGATCTGCTGGCGAAGGCGCTTGCGGCCAAACCATCCGACAAGGAAGCGGCGAGGCAGCTCGAGATCGCCAGGCGGATCCACGCAAAGAGCCGCTACTATGACATCGCGCGCGAATTCGGACGCCTGGTCAGCGAGGCCGGCGCAAAGCGGCGGCGCAATCGCGTCCTGATCGTCACGGGAGGCGGGCCGGGGATCATGGAAGCCGCAAACAGGGGAGCGCACGACGCGGGCGCCCAATCGGTGGGGCTCAACATCACCCTGCCCCGCGAGCAGTATCCCAATCCCTATGTCACGCCGGAGCTCTGCTTCCGCTTCCACTATTTCGCGATCCGCAAGCTTCACTTTGTGTCGCGCGCCCGCGCGCTCGTGGCCTTCCCCGGAGGGTTTGGAACGCTGGACGAGCTGTTCGAAGTGCTGACGCTCGGCCAGACCCGCAAATTGGGTCCGGTGCCCGTCATTCTGGTGGGCAAGGAATATTGGCAGAACGTGTTCGACGCGACATATCTTGTCGACGAAGGTGTCGTCGACCCCGAAGACCGCGACCTGTTCTGGTATGCGGAATCGGCGGAAGAAATCTGGCAGGGCATCCTCGACTGGTACGCAGCGGCCGGCCGGCCTCTGTTCTCTAAAGAAGAAGAAACAGAACAATGAAACTCTCCTTCCATGGCGCCGATCATGACGTCACCGGTTCGTGTCACCTCGTTGAGACGGGTGGCAGCCGCATTCTCATCGATTGCGGTCTCTTCCAGGGCGGGCGGGAGCTGAACGAAGACAATGCCGCGCCTTTCGGATTCGAGGCCGGATCCATCGATCATGTCCTGCTCACCCATGCCCATCTCGATCATTGCGGAAGGCTGCCGCTGCTTTCCAAGCGCGGTTTTAAAGGCGAGATCGTCACGACGCGCGCATCGCGCGACCTTTCGCGGCTCGTCATGCTCGATTCCGCGCATTTGCAGGACGAGGATTCGCGCAGGCGATCCACAAAGCTGGCGCGGCGCGGCGCAGATCAGAGCGCGGCGGCGCCGCTCTATTCCACACTCGATGTGACGCAAGTCCTCGGGCACTTCGGTCGCGCGGGGGAATACGGCCAGACGATCGAGATCCGGCCGGGATTTCGCACAACATGGTTCGACGCCGGACACATTCTCGGTTCGGCGTGCATCCTGGTCGAGGCCGACGAAGGGGGAACCACCAAGCGCGTGCTCTTTTCGGGCGACCTCGGACATTCCGGCGGGCCGCTGCTGCGAGCGCCCGCGGCTCCAGCATCAGCCGACGCGGTCGTCATGGAAACGACCTATGGCGACCGTCTTCACAAGCCGCGCGACGCCTCGATCGACGAACTCATCTCCACCATCATTGAGACGTTCGCCCGCGGCGGAAATGTCGTCATTCCCACCTTCGCCCTCGAGCGGGCGCAGGAGATTCTCTTCTTCCTCAATCAGGGCATTGCCGCAAACCGCCTGCCGCCTTCGATGCAGGTCTATCTCGATTCGCCGATGGCCATTTCGGCAACGGACATCTTTGTGCAGCATCCCGAATGCCTGAAACCGGAAGCCCAGGCGCTCTTCAAGGGCGGGCAGGATCCGTTCCATCTCCCGGGCCTGCATTTCACGCGCGAAACGGCCGACTCCATCGCCATCAACAAGGTGCGCAGCGGAGCGGTGATCATGGCCGGAGCGGGAATGTGCACCGGCGGACGCATCCGCCACCATCTCAAGCACAATCTGTGGAGACCGGAATCAAGCGTCGTCTTCGTCGGCTATGCGGCCAAGGGAACCCCGGCCCAACAGATCATCAGCGGCGCCAAATCGGTCCGCTTTTTCGACGAAGACATAGCGGTCAAGGCGCAGATCCACACGATCGGCGGATTCTCGGCCCACGCGGATCAGAAGGGACTCCTCGATTGGCGCAACGCCATCGCCGGCGTGAAAACGACGTTTCTTGTCCACGGCGAACAGGCGGTGATGCAGGAGTTCGCGAAACTCGTCACCACGAGCCGCGTGGAAATGCCCGCGCCGCATCAGGTCTTCGAGCTCTGAGCTTTTCCGGGTCCGTAGGACGCCGCCCGGCATTAAATCTGCGAATGCGGTCACAAAATCGTAGCCGACCGCAGGCACCGTTGCGATCCTGTGGAAGCCATCAAACGGGAGATGTCATGTCGCACCGCCATCGCTGTTTTCCCCAATCGGGGCTGACATTCGCCGGGGCACTTGCAACAGCAATGATTTATGCCGCGGCAGCATTCGCTCTGCCCGCCAGCAATCCGCCGAAGCATCACATCCAGACCGTCTTCATCATTCTGATGGAGAACCATAATTGGACGGGCGACGGGAATCGCGACATCAAGGGCAATGCGAATGCTCCCTACATCAACAATACATTGATCCCGATGGCGTCGCACGCCGAGCAATTCTACAATCCGCCGAACAATCACCCGAGCCTGCCGAATTATCTGTGGCTCGAGGCCGGCTCGAATTTCGGCATCCTCAACGACGGGCCCCCGAGCCAGAATTCGCAGCCGACCCGGAAGCATCTCGTGACCCTTTTGGAGAATGCCGGCGTCAGCTGGAAGGGTTACATGGAGAACATTCGCGGCGACACCTGCCCGCTGGTCGACGCCGGCAAGATCGACCAGGACGGGAGCCCTCTTTATGCGGTCCGGCACGATCCGTTCGTCTACTTTGACGACGTGACAAACCATCTGAAGAAGCACTCCGCCACTTGCATCGCCCATATCCGGCCCTACAAGGAACTGGCCTCGGACCTGAGCAACAACACGGTCGCGCAATATAACTGGATCACGCCCAATCTCTGCGACGACATGCACGACAATTGCGCCGGCAATTCGATCGCGCATGGCGACACCTGGCTTTCCAAGAACGTGCCGGCGATTCTGAATTCCGCCGCCTATCAGAATGGCGGCGCGCTGTTCATCACCTGGGACGAGGCCAATTCCGGCGACGGACCGATCGGGATGATCGTGCTGTCGCAATTCGCCAAGGGCAACGGCTACTCGAACAGCATCCACTACACGCATGGCTCGACCTTGCGCACCATGCAGAAGATATTCGGTGTGAAGCCTTTCCTGCGCGACGCGCACAACGAAACGGATCTCAGCGATCTGTTCAACGTGTTTCCATGAGCATGCCGGCTCGCTCGACATCCTGACGGGTTGTCGGGCAGGATGGCTTCCGGGTCGGAAGGGGGACCCTGGCCATCATGCGCTGTCTCGGCTTTGAATCGAATTGGCGCCTCGCCGTCATGGCGGGAGTGCTGGCAATCGCGTTCTGGACTCCCCTTGGCAAGACCGCGCAAGCCGACGAATCAAATCCGGCCGCGGCGGTCGAATATTCCCTCTTCGATCCGGTCCCGGCTTCGGCGATGCGTCCCTTCTGTACCGACCGTCCGACCAAAGGCACAGGCCCCTGCACCGTCGATGCCGGCCACCTTCAAGTCGAATCCGATATTTTCAACGCCACACTGCAGGAAAACGGCGGCATCGACACGGACACTTTCGTGTACACCAGCCCCAATTTCAGGCTCGGCGTTTCCAGCGGCACGGATGTCGAATTGAACCTCTCGCCTTTTGTCAGTGTCGAAACGCGCGACCGCAACACTGGCCGCCGTACGTCGGTTTCCGGTTTTGGCGACATGTTCCTGCGCGTCAAGACCAGTCTTGTCGGAAACGGAGCCGGCGATTTCAGCGCCGCTCTCGATCCTTTTTTGAAAGTGCCGACGGCACCAGCCGGGATCGGAAACGGCGCAGTGGAGGGAGGTCTGGTCGTTCCGCTGCAATTCACACTCGGCGATGTGTGGTCGCTCTCGCTCGTGCCGGAGATCGATGTGCTGAAAAATGTCGACGGCGGCGGCCGGCACCCGGCGGGAGTCGCGGCGCTCGGCGTCACGCGGCAGATTTCGCCGCAGGTGTCCGTGTCGGCCGAATTGTGGGCCAATGTCGACGGCGATCCCTCGGGCACCGTGACGCAGGATTCATTCGATCTGGCCGCGACATGGCAGCCGCCGGGGACCGTCGATCTGCAATTCGATATCGGTGCCAATCTGGGACTCAACAGCAATACGCCGGCCGCACAACTCTACGCCGGTATTTCGCACCGGTTCTGATTCCGAATTTGGCCAGGCGCAGCCATCTCCCTGTTCGCCGCGGCGAACGGGTGATAAAAGCCCTGCTCACGTGCGCCGTCCACAGGGGAGCTTGGGATGTTTCGACGACTCGCTTTGGCATCCATTGCCGCCGGCCTCGCCTTGCTGCCCATTCTGTCGCATGCCCAGACGGTGACGGCGCTCGTGAACCAGCCGCCCGACGGCGCCTCCGCCGCCGTGTCGATCACCGTGCAATAAGGGTGGAACAACTCCGGGCGCGACGGCGCGGTTTCGGGCACGCACCAACATGCGTGCGTGACACTTTCCGGCCGTTCCTGTTTGCGCTTTTTGCAGGGCTCGTCTGGCACGGCTCCGCCTCTGCCGCGCCCGCAGCCGAGCCCCCTCCGGTCCTTGCGAAGATCAAGGCCCATCCGGCGCTATGGATCGTTCATTCGCGAACGGCGACAGCCTATCTGTTCGGTTCGATTCACCTTCTGCCCCCCAACATCGACTGGCATTCGCATGCCGTCGATCAGGCCATGGCCGCTTCGGACATATTCGTCTTCGAAGCTCCGCTGGGCGACACCGGGCTCGAGCAAAGTCAGGCCTTCGTACGCGCAAACGGCATGCTGCCGCCGGACGTCAGCCTTCCTTCCCTGCTCGACGCGCAAGCCCGCAAGGATTACCGCGCAGCGGTTCTTGCCTCGCATGTGTCACCCGATGCGCTTGTCCACATGCGGCCCTGGCTCGCCACCGTCGTCCTGGAGACGGCATTCCTGGAAGCCGCGCATTATTCGCCGACGAGCGGGGTCGACCGTCAGGTCTATGCGCTCGCCAAAGCGGAAGACAAACCTGTCGAAACCTTCGAGACCGTGAACGGTCAATTGGCCCTGCTGATGCCCAAACAGCAAAAGCTCGAAGTGCAGGAATTCGATGCGGCGATAAAGGAACTCATGAGCGACATGAGTGAGATCGGAGGTCTCGTCGATGCGTGGTCCGAGGGGCACATGGACGAGGTCGCGCGATTGATGAACAAGGGTCTGGCCGGCACGCCGGGCGCAATGAAGATGCTGATCTACGATCGCAACGCCCGCTGGGCAGACCGCATGAATACGATGCTTGCCACGCATCACACCTACTTCATTACGGTCGGAGCGGGGCATCTTGCCGGGCCGCGCGGTCTGCCGGCCCTGCTTGCCGCGCGGGGCTATCGCGTGGAGCTGGCACCACCGGACTGAGCACTCAGGACCGACTAGACGTTAACCTCCCCCTTGCGGGGAGGTCGAAATCGCGCGCCTTCTCGAACAGTAAAGCTGCTGATTTCACAAACCTGCGCGATTTCGGGTGGGGGTTAGAAGTCCGGGCGTGCAAAGAGCGGTGGAGAGGTGAATGGCTGACCAGCGCGCACGTGCGCTTCGGCAGAATTTGACCGATGCGGAGCGCATGCTGTGGTCGTCACTTCGGTTGTTGAGAGCGAGGGGATTGCACTTTCGCCGCCAGGTTCCGTTTGGACGGTACATCGCCGATTTTGCCTGCCATAGTGCACGAATCATCATTGAACTCGATGGTTCCCAGCATGCAGAGCCTCGATCTGCGCGACGCGACGTTGAGCGCACCAAATTCTTGAGCGGACGCGGATATCGAGTTCTGCGGTTCTGGAATCTGGAGGTGGTCAGAAATCGGAACGGGGTTGTCGAGACGATCCTTGCCGCGGCCTATCACCCCCACCCGAAATTCGCTCGCGCGACCAGCCGCACCGAGCATGCGAGCCGCGACGAGATGGCGCTCGCAAATTTCGACCTCCCCGCAAGGGGGAGGTAAAAGCGCTCCAGTAACCCTCCCTTTGCGGGAAGGGAACTAAGCGGGCGCGGGCGCGCGCCGCAGGAACCGTCGGCATTCCCCGGGCGTTGGTCTGATGCAACAAATGCTTGGTGGAATGCATGCTGCGTCTGGCAGTGCTTTTCCTTATTCTTGGCCTCGTTGCGGCGCTGCTTGGTTTCGGCGGCATCGCCGGCGCTTCCTTCGCCATCGCCAAGTTCCTGGTCGCTGTTTTCCTCGTGCTCTTTCTGGTGTTCCTTGTCCTGGGACTGCGGGTCACACGCGGCATGACCAGGCGATGAGTTCTCCGCTCAGCCTTGGGCGGGCGCATCGCGTTGGCATCAGCTTCGGGCCTCCCGAGCCCCAACCCGGCCGGCCGCGGAAACGCCTGGATGGCCTGCCTTTTCAAAACGTCGGAGTCGATCCGCGCGCCCGGCTCCGCTGTGGCACGATCGCGGCATCCGATGGGGCAAGAATTCCATACCGACTCTGGCTCGCGCGGGAGCCGCGGGCCGCCGTGGTGCTTCTCCACGGCGCCTTCGATTATGCTGCGGCTTTCGACGAATTCGGACCAAAGCTCGCGCGGCGCGGATTCACCGCCATTGCCTTCGATCAGCGCGGTTTCGGCGCGACCGCTTCGCGCGGCCGGTGGGCGGGCGCCGACAGCATGGCCGGCGATCTCGTCGAGGTGGCGCATTTCGTCCTCGGACGCGTGCCCACGCACACGCCGCTTTTCGTCATCGGGGAGAGCCTGGGCGGCGCCGTCGCGGTTCATGCGGCAGCCAGCGCCGCAATTCCGCGACTGAGAGGTCTCGTGCTCGCGGCGCCGGGTGCGCTCGCCTCCCGTTTTCGCCATGGACTGCTCGCATGGTTGGCCGCGGTCCTTCGCACCATCGGTGGCGATGCCGAACTTGTCTTCGAACGCCTCAGCGGCTGGGAACTGACGCCGGCCGCAGCCATCAGGCTGCTCGGCGACCCGTTGGTGATGCGGCGGATTCCGCCGGAATTGCTTTGTGGAATGGCGACGCTCGCTCTCTCCGCGGTAAACGATGCGAGGTGCGTTGCCGCGCCGGTCCTGACGATGGTCGGCGCACGCGATCAATTGGTGCGCCTGAGCTGCATTCGCCGGCTGTTCGACAATCTCGCGGGCGAAAAACACTGGCTCGTGGTTCCAGACGCGCCGCACCTGCTCCTGCATTGGACGCGCAGCGGCGAAGTGATGCGCGAGGCAACGGGCTGGATGTCGGCGCGGCTGAAGGACGTGGAGTCCGAAGGCTTTTGCGGACACGCCCAGAGAGCCGCCGACACGGTCGCATAGCGGCTCTTCCACGACGCGATTTGCATTGCCGATTCCCGCGTTTGGCATGGACCGGAAGCGGCGAACCGCACTAGTCTGGGCCGGCGGCGCAATGCCCGAATCGATGCCCGGATCCATGAACGACAAGACCGGCGACCACCCCGAAACGATTGCCGCACAGGCGCTCGGCTGGATCGACCCTCACACGCGCGCCATCGTGCCGCCGCTTCATGTCTCCACCACGTTCGAGCGCGACGAAGACGGTCTCTATCGCAGCGGACGAAATTACATACGCGCCGACAATCCGGCGTTCGACCAGGCGGAAGCCGTTCTTGCGAGACTGGAGAACGGCGCTGCCGCGATGCTGTTCGCGTCGGGGATGGCGGCGGCAACATGCGTGTTCCAGGCGCTCACGCCCGGCGACCATGTCGTTGCGCCGAAGGTGATGTATTGGGCATTGCGCCATTGGCTGCAGAGCGAATCGCACCTCGCAGTCGATTTCGTCGAGATGTCGGACATCGATGCCGTTTCTCGCGCAATCGTGCCTGGCAGAACGAAGCTCGTCTGGGTCGAGACTCCCGCCAATCCGCTCTGGGACGTCACCGACATCAAAGCGGTTTCGGAGCTGGTGCGTCGTGCCGGCGCGCGCATTGCCGTGGATTCGACGGTTGCGACACCGGTATTCACCCGGCCGCTCGATCTTGGCGCCGATCTGGTCATGCACTCGGCGACCAAATATCTCAATGGCCATTCCGACGTGGTAGCGGGGGCGCTCGTCACCCGCATGGACGACGCCTCATGGCAGAAGCTGAAAACTTTGCGCGTGCAGCTCGGAGGAATTCCCGGTTCCTTCGAATCCTTCCTGCTTGCGCGCGGCATGCGCACCTTGTTTCCGCGCGTCCGGCTGGCAGCCGCAAATGCGCTCGATCTCGCCAACCGTCTTGCGGCGCATCCTCGCATTGCGCGCGTGCTCTATCCCGGTTTGCCCGATTTTGCCGGACATGAAATTGCAGCGCGCCAGATGCAAGGCGGCTTCGGCGCCATGCTCTCGATTCGCGTGTCGGGCGGCGAAGAGGCGGCGATTGCTGCGGCCGCACGTCTTCGGGTGTGGAAACGGGCGACGTCTCTCGGCGGCGTCGAGAGTCTTGTCGAACATCGCGCCTCGGTCGAGGGGCCCGACACGCCCTGCCCGCGTGATCTCCTGCGCCTTTCGGTCGGTATCGAGAACGTTGACGATCTTTATGCCGATCTGGCGCAGGCGCTCGGGTAGAACCGCACGGTTACCGGCGGGCTGATTCGTTCAGCAGCTCCGCGAGATAGGGTTTCCAGACGGCAGCCCAGGTGTGCGTGCCGTGACCATGGGTCGCGCCGCTCGCGGGAATCAGAACGAAGCGCCCGCGCTTCAGCTTTCGCTGCTCCTGTTGTGCAATTCCGAGCTCGGGCGGATTTATGAAATCGTCGGCGGAATTGACCCACATCACGGGAGCCTCGATGCGCCCGAGCGCAGCGGACGGATCATAGTCGCGCGAAGCCTCGACAGCGTACAGAATGTCGTTGGCGTCGAGTGCCGATGCTTCTCTGGTTTGCGCCTCATCAAGATATTTGTCGGCCGCTTCGCGCGTCGGCAGGGTTTTCTGCATCAGCAGGGGCGCGCTGCCGGCAATGATGAAGAGATCGATCGTCGTGCGCAACGCTTCCCGCGGCTCCGACTTGTATTCGCCCTGCGCCCAGGACGGATCGTTGCGGATCGCATCGATGATCATTGCCCGCCACAGACGATTGCGGCCCGCGATCGGCACGGGAAGACAGGCGAGAGGCATCAGAGCGTCCATGAATGCCGGATAGTTCTCGCCCCACATGAAACTGTGCATGCAGCCCATCGACGTGCCCATGACGAGCCTGAGATGATTGACGCGAAGGCCGTCCGTCACCAGCGCGTGCTCGGCAGAGACCATGTCGGCATAGTCGTAATGCGGAAATCGCGCATGCAGGCCGTCGCTGGGTTTCGAAGATTTCCCGTGTCCGATCCCGTCGGGAAGAATGACGAAAATGTGCTGCGGATCGAACAGCCCGCCCGGCGCGAACAGCACGTCCGCGAATTGCGGCCTCAGAAACTGATGTCCGTCTCCACTGGTGCCGTGCAGGATCAGCACCGCGTTGGTGACGCGGCCGGCGGCGTCGCGAACGGGACGGCCGAGGGTGGTGTAATGCAGGCGGAGCGAAGGAATCGTCTCGCCCGACCGAAAATGGAAATCCCGAATCGTGAAGTCGCCTTCACGGGTTTCGAATTTTCCGGTCTGCTGCGCCTGCGCGGGCGACCACAGACAGGCCAGAGTCAGCAGGCAGAGCGCCTGGCGGAGCTTGGAGATCACTGACAACTCCTTTGACGAGGTCACCGATTAATCTTCCGCCCGACATAATCGGCAGCGCGAAGCTTGAAGCCGGCGAGACGCTCGTAGTGCGGCCGGCAGGCTTCGGCGAGGGATTTGAGATGTTCCGGCAGGCGTACGGAAGAAGAAGCGGACGGAGATGCAAAGCCGGTGGATTTCTCGACGGAATCGTACCAGGCAGGCGCCCAGACTCCATCGGTCGGCCGCGGACCGGCCGGCCATTCAAGCATGCGTCCGGAAAACGGGATGCGCAGGGATGCACACAGCGCCGTGAGAATTCCGCGCGGATCGCGAAGCACGTCCTCCGCATCGATAACGGGCGGCGCGGCTCCGATTCGCTCCGCCTCCCTCTCAAACATCTCTCGCTGCGTTTCGTAGCCCAGATCTTCTGCGAGAAACTCGGCTCGCTTTGCGCTGTAGGAGGCAAGCACGGCTTCCGGCGCCCGGATGAGAAAGGCATTGCGGCACGATTTCATCCAGTCGCGAGGGATCGGCGGCACCATGTGGTGCGTCATGTGCTTCTGATAGAAGATGCTCCGGCCGCCGGGCACGGGCCCGAGAAGAATGCCGATGATCTTTCGCCAATCGCTTTCGTGCCGCTCGAGAACAAGCTCGCGCAGGGGATGATCGGTTCCCGTCAGCTCCAGGTAGGCGGCATAGAAGGGCTCGTCGATCACCGCGGCGTCGTCGCGATTTTCGAAAGCGCGCATCATCGCCGTCGAGATGTTGCGCGGACCCGACCACATGGCGATGTGAACCGGTTGCCCGCTCACGGCGTGTCGACGCGCACCGTCGCGGCCTCTTCGTCTTTCAGACTCTCGTAAAGCGTCTCCAGCCGGCTCGTCGGTCCGTCCGGCGGGGCTACGGGAAGCGCCCTTCCGTCGATGGCACTGACGGCCATCACGCCGCCAAACGTTCCGGTCACGAACGCTTCGTCGGCCGTGTGCACATCGTCGATGGTGAAATCGCCGATACGAATTGGGATGGCGTGGCGCTCGCACAATGCGATCACATTCTCGCGGGTAATGCCGTTGAAGCAGTACCTGCCTGTCGAGGTGCAGACTTCGCCGCGTCTTGCGAAGAAGAAATTCGTGGCGTTGCAGCTGGAAACGAAGCCATTGGGATCGAGCATCAACGCTTCGTCGGCGCCGGCCTTGATGGCCTCGTTCAAGGCGATGATGAGAGCGAGCCGGCTGTGCGAATTGATCCGCATGTCGAACATTTCGGCGGGTGTGCAGCGGATCGAGGACGTGAACAGGCTGAGGCCGCGCGCGCGGGCCGCGGCGCTCGGTTCCTTGTATTCGGCGACGATCGCGATCGTGGGGCGCCCCAGCGCGTTGCGCGGATCCTGGTTGGGGGTTTTCTTTTCGCCGCGCGTCACCATGAGCCGGATGTGCACACCGTGCTGCATGCCATTGGCGGCGAGCATGGCCCGCAGCGCGGAAAGAATCTCCTCGCGCGTCAGACCGATGTCGAGCGCAATGGCGCGCGCGCCCGCAAACAGGCGATCGAGATGGGCATCGGCAAAAAGAAGGCCGCCTTTGTGCAGACGCAGTCCCTCCCAAACTCCGTCGCCGAGGACGAAGCCCGCATCGAACAGCGACACCCTGGCCTCGTTGCGCGGAACGAGCTGTCCGTTGAGCCAGACCAGCACGGATTCGTTGCGGCGATCGGCGGGGTAATCCTGGCTGCCCGGCATGGTGGGGATCTCCCTTTTCAAGTGCACTGTGACTCATTTGTGCACGCGCGAGAAAGGCACAAATGGAATGACCGTGGAGGCCCAAAGTGCTGACGCGTATTCTCCCAATTTTGTCATGGTCCGCGGAGAGCGGGCCATCCAGTTGGAAGTGACGTCGCGCTTGAAATGGAGCAAGAACCTGCGCGCGAATTCGCCGGTCTCTACGGGTCTCACCTGGATGGCCCGCTCTCCGCGGGCCATGACAATGAGGGGTTAAATTCAAATTCCGCTGACGGGAAGTGCCGCGATATAAACGGAAGCCCGCACCGAACTCACGGTACGGGCTCCCGCTATTCGCGGCCCGGCCTGCAGGGAGGGGCTTGCAGCAAACCGGACCAGAGAGGCCAGAATGAGCGCGGCCTCCTGAACGGCCTATGGCCGCGCCGTTCATCTGCCGTTCATCGCGCCGCCCTGATTCCGCCTCGCGCCCTGAACGCCCTATTTCTGCACATTGTCGGTCTGACGAATGAAGTCCGCCACATTGTCGTGCAGCTCCTTCACCGAAGGTCCATGCGCATAGACCATGTGGCCGGAATCGTAATAGCGATAGGAGATGTTCGACTGCAGCTTGGGCGGAATCTGCAGGTGATGCATTTCGTACCAGCCCTCGTAATAGGGCGTCGCCAGATCGAAATAGCCGCCATTGACCAGAATCTTGAGATTGGGATTGTACTTCATCGCCGTGGCGAGATCCGGCATGACGTTGGCGTCGCCCCTGACCGGGCGCTGCCCGCCCGGCGGCTTGTGCGAGAAATCCCATGACCGGAAGAGCGGGATTTCCGGCTTGTACTCCTTGTCCTGTCCGTAATTGAGCACCTTGCGCACATAGTCGTTGAAGGCGGACACGTAGGCGGAACTGATCGCTGCCGCTTGCGGATCGTAATCCGCCGCCTCGCTCAGCGGATCCATCGTGGGCCCACTGAAGCGCGTGTCCAGCCTGCCGATCGTCGTATCGGTGGTGTCCTCGAGGCTCTTCTCGAACTCTCCGCCGTCGATGCGCAGATTGGCCTTCGAGATGTAGTACGTCGGCAGGCCCGTGAAGTAATGGAGCTTGTTGACGACGTCCTTGCGCCAGGACGGGCCGATGCTGGCCCCGCGCTGTAGCGCGAGCGCATATTCGCCCATCGTGAAGCCCTCGACCTGCCTGATGAGCGCCGGCAGATCCTTCGGAGCATTGGGCGGCAGCTTGTGATGATACCACGCCGTCGCCGCGTAGGTGGGCAGCGCAATCTGGTAAGGCAGGTCGATACCGGGCTCGTATTCGGGCCGGTCGGGGCTCAGCGAGAAATTCAGGATCTGCGAAAGCAGAATCACGCCGTTGAAATCGATGTTCCGTTCCGTCTCCAGCAAATTGACCAGCACCGCCGAGCGCGGCGTGCCGTAGCTCTCGCCGAAGAGATATTTCGGCGAATTCCAGCGGCCATATTTGGCGAGGAACTGGTTGATGAAATCGCCGAAGGCGTAAGCGTCGGGATCGATGCCGTAAAAGGCTTTCTCCTTGTCCTTGCCCGCGATCCGGCTGAAGCCGGTGCCCGGCGCATCCACGAAGACGAGATCGCTCGCATCGAGCAGGCTGCCGTCATTGTTGACGACCTGGTAGGGCGCTGCCGGCGAGTGGGAATCTTCGGCCGTCACCACCCGTTTGGGCCCGAACGCGCCCATATGCAGCCAGACCGTCGAAGATCCGGGACCTCCATTATAAAGAAAGGTGATCGGGCGCTTTTCGGGGTCGGCGTCGCGCTTGAAATAGGCGACAAAGAACATCGAGGCCTGCGGCTGGTCCTTGCCCGCCTCTCCCGGCTTGCCGTCGGGTACGGTCGCGTCGTCCCAGTCCCTGGGATGGACGATCAGCGTGCCCGCATGCGCGGAATAGTCGATGCGGTCGCCCTCGACGGTGACCGAGCCCTGCGTCACCTTTTCCTCGACCTTGAAAAATGCGGGATTCGGAGCGGGCGTGGGCTTTTCAGCGCTTTTGTCGCTCTGGGCAAAAGCGGGCAACGACAGGCCGAGCGAAATCGAGAGAGCAAAAACGGCGCGTTTCATGGTGGTCCCCTTGGGCTGGGCGCGCGCTCCCCGCGCGGACCGGAGACTAGGCGACGGGCTTGGCCTTTGTCATTCCCAATTCCGTGTATGCGGCCTTGGGGACCGCGGTCAGGCCTTCGCGGCGCGCGGCTTCCGGCGCGGCGCCTGCGCGCGCATGGCGCGCGCGAGCGAGGGGGATGGCGCGAGGTGGCTGAGGCCGGTAATCGGCGAAGCCGTCATCACTGCAGTTATGGCATATCCGAAAAAGCTCGACCGGCTCATGCCGAGTTCCGCCGCCCGCCGGTCGGCGCGTGCGATCAGGCTTTTCGAGAGATAGATGTTCACGCGCTCCGAGGGATCGGGCGGCTCCGCGCCGACGGCAAAGAAGGCGACGAAGTCGCAATCTTTCGGGATGGCGATGCGCTCGAACGGCGTGGGCTCGGGCAGCGCCCTCTCCTGCTCCGCAAGCGATTCGACGGCGCGCGCCAGCGCGTCCTGCGCGCGCGCCATCGCCTGCTCCTGCGAGGTTCCGCCCGCAACGCAGCGCGGAAAATCCGGAAACCAGACGCCGAAGGCGTGTTTCGCTCCGCGCTCGAGCACCGCCGGATAGAACCGCTGCATCGTTGCCCTGTTTGTGAGCTTGCGGAGTGTGTGTTATCACACACATTAATGGGCGATTATGCGCTTCGCAATACCATGTCAAAATCTAGTGGTGAAGGCTGATCTTAGCCGCGTCGTCCCGGAGGGCCTTGCAGTTAAGGACCGCGCTCCGCGAATCCCCCGGCTTTCGGAATAAAGCTCGCAGTTGTCGGCACGTGATCCGTTTGCCGTTCTTCGTGATACTGATCGAACCGTCCGCAGACACTTTGACCACGATTTGGGGCCAATTTGGCGGCGCAGCAGCCGTCAGCATCGCGGCAGCCAAGACGGTCGCGAAAATTTGCCGCGAACTCACTTCCGTGCCTCCCGCTTCTTAGCCTTCGATTTCGCCTTGGCGCGGCTTTTGGGCTTGCCGTCCTCCGGCTTCACCCGAAGCGCCTTCCCATGATCCGGTCGAACTCGGTGGCGCTCATGGACATATCGTCTTTATGCGCCAACTTAACTGCTCTGGCCATCATCTTTCTGGCTTTTCCAAACGTCCGCTCGTCATAGACGAACCAAGTGCGATGGTGCCATATTTCCGAATCAGGGGATATCAGCGGCGAACGTCTACTGGTTGTCGGACACTATGATCCCGAATTCAGACCAACCGAAAAAACGTCCACGCTCTTAGTCGATGCAACGCTCCGGAAGGAATACGACGCTCTTCACGTTGCAATTGACGAAGCCAAGGAAGCGCTGGTGAGAGTTGTTCGGCAGCAATCTGGATCGCGCAGAGATTCCGAGTCGGAGATTTCGTTCGCGTTCACCCCTAAGGCGCGGGCGAAATGATCCGTTGGGCAATTGGGGCGTGCCTGATACTCTTGTTCACGATCCCCGCGTTATCCGACGTGCCCGCGTCTCTCCTCATTTCTCCGGGGGCAATTCTGTGCATCAAGATGGATGATCCCGGGACCGTCACGGGGGCCTTCATCATCAAGTCGAGCGGCAATGAAAACGATGACCGCGCGATTCTTGCCTATGCGAAGACCCTGACATGGGCACCCAAAAAGCCGAGCGATCCTGTCCGCAACGTCTGGTTCCCAATCGGGATAGCCTTTGGGAAGAATAAGCCGCCACGGTCACCGGACAGATGTGCGCCGCCCAACAGCTAGCGCAATTTTTGTGAAGTGGATTATCGCCGTAGCAACCGATCCCCAAGGTCAGGTTCCCGATCGGGTCAGGAATGAGTATCCTACTTGAGCGAGGGATGCGGGGCGGACCATTCGAAGCTTGTGGGATGGTCAAACATAGGAAGCGTCAAAATGGTCCTGCACGCTTGGTTTGGATGACGAATGGCAACCCGTCGACGTCAAGATTGCGGTCGAATGCGCGTTTGACGTTAGGATTTGGGCAGACGTTCTCGGGAAACAAGCGGACGACGCAAGCACAGTTGCAGCCGCGATAAGTGGCAATTAAGTGGCAACGCCTCTCCGCTTGCACTTCCGACCCACGTTAAGTATTTGATTTCGCTACGCGGACAGGTGGCTGAGCGGTTGAAAGCACCGCACTCGAAATGCGGCATACGGGCAACCGTATCGTGGGTTCGAATCCCACCCTGTCCGCCAATCTACACTACGGCGCGCTGGATTATCCGACAACGACCGGCGGAACTCCGCCGTCTATCGCCACCGAACATTTTCGAGCTGAAATGCAGAGATAGTCACGTACCTCCTGGCTCGCTGGAAGAACCATATATCCAGTCGTCAAGTCGCCGAGAAGCAAAGACGCCTCACGAGGGTGTAGCCGCCAATGAAGTGCGATCAACAAGCACAAGACAGAGTCCAGCTTATCCTGATCTGCCTTCCGCGGCTGAGTGTTGCTTCCGGCGGCGTGACACCATTCCGCTAATTCCTTGCAGCCCAGTTCGTGGGATTTTCGCGCAGCAGCCTCTGCCACACGGACCCAATCGCCAATGCGAAAGGTCTTCTTACGATCTGGATTGTATCTGGGCGCACTCAGTCGTCCGAAGAAGCCCATGTCGAGTGACGCAAGCGCAATAGCCGGAAAGACCTCAATCAGGTACAGCCCTTTGGCCGCCACGCGAGCCTGCTCAGGACTCTCCTCGGCTCCCAGCGCCATCAGGAAAGGCCAGATTGGCGAGGAATCACAGAACATGCCCCGCCTTCCTCGATTGGACGGCTGTACGCCCCCGCCAAGCCAACTCACAAGAGAAGCGGCGACCCGCTCTACCGGCCGCATGCCGGTCAAATTAGTAACCACGGTCGGCTGATCGAGCGCGATTAGCGTGACGCCGGTTTCCGAGCGAATCTTCTCGACGAACGCGCGCGCCTGATCGAAAGACGCCAACTGCGGAGCATGGAACTTTGCAGAGTGACCGTTCTCGATGCCGACGGCGCAGATAGCGCCGGGAGCTTTCGGGTTATCCACCCAAGCGGAATCAAAGCCGATGTAAGTGTCCATACCCGCCCCTTCGATGACGTTTCCGCGCCGCCGCCTTAATCATAGGGCGGTGGCGCAGACATAGTGCTGATCATCGTCGTTCGTGACCCGCCAGATCAATTCCGGACACAGGGATGACGGTTCTGCGTCGACAGGTTGCGCCATTCGCAACTCGCCGATGCTACGATCAATCGTGTATTTGCGGCGCCTTGAATGGGTTGAGCACGGTCACCCCCAGGCCGGCCACGTGACGATCGTTGCGCGTCACCAGCGTCAGGCCGTTGTTCAAGGCCGTTGCAGCGAGAAGGCCGTCAATCACCGGGACGGGCCTGATGGCGTTCATGCGACCCCAGCGGTCGGAGACGGCATTGTCGATACCGAGCACGCGACCGTCGAATGCGGCCTCTACCTCCCCTAGCCAGCGTTCCAGCGCGGCAGCTTTGCCCGCATCCCTGGGGCGCGCAAGTTCAATGCCCTTTCGGATCTCGCCGAGGACCAGCGTGCTCAGAAAGAGGTCCTCGTCCGCGATCGAAGCGTACCACGCAGACACGCGGGTATCGCAACGAGCCCCCTTGCGAACCTCTGAAATGATGTTGGTATCGATCAGATAGCTCATAGATCAACATCGCGGCCGAGATCGTGGCTGCGGTTGAGGCTGATTCCGTCAAGCGGCGCGGATGCCAGCAGCGCTTTGAGGCTCACCCTGGGCGGTTCGATAAAACGTCGCCGAAGAATCTTGCGTGCCTCGCTCTGGCGCGAGGGATCGGACAAGGCCGAGGCGACACGTCGAACCAGGTTCGCGTCTTCCTTGCGGACGCTGACCTCGACGCGCACGAAGCCCTGGCGCTCTTTGCGTGCGCGGTGCACAGCGACAGAGGATTTTCCCTTGCCGGTCATACTTGCATTTCCTTTCTTCCGGAAATATTACCGGAAACCGCGGGCCAAAGCAAATAGCGAACGCCAGCGATAGCGCCGTAGCATAGACGTGCGATCTTCATCCTTCGTGGGCATCCGACGCGCTCCGCGCTACTGCTGGCATCGTTGCCCGCCGTTCACAGTAAGAGCGCTGTCTGTCCAACGACGGACGGAATGCCGATTTGTTACGAGATTCGACGCGTGGCGAAAGTTTGGGATCAACTAGCGCAGCTCACGCAATGCGCACGTGATAATCGCGGCCTTCCCAGCGGTCCTGATCGGGAAAATAGAATGTAAAATTGACGATTTCCCGGCGGGCGAAATCTTCTGGCGTGAGGCGCACACCGTGACGGCCGAAAGGCAGCCGGACCGAGAGCTTGTCGCCGACCTGCTGCCATCCGTCGAAACCGAGATGCAGCATGAAGGCGGCCGGCAAGTCGACGAGCAGATCGTGGCCCTGCGGCAGCACCTCGAACGGCGTATCGGGCCGCCAATGCCAGGCCCGGCGTTTCGCGCTGTCCTGCCTGAGATAGGTTTCAACGCATTTCAGGAATTCGAGCGGCCGCCGGCGTTCGCGCGCATAAACCAGCTTGAGAAATTCGGAATGCGCCCAGACGAGCGGCATGGCGCTGCCCGTGGGCTTTCCCGTCCAAAGTCCGCGTGCCGGCAGATCTGGCGCATCCCAGACCTGTTCGGGAATGAGGCCCGCAGGTCCCGTCATGCGCGTCAACATTTCCAGCCACGGAAGCGGGTCGTGGCCCAGCATGAGTTCGTACTCGCCGCGCTCGGCCGCGAGCAGCGGCCAGGCACGGCCAATGCCCGTACCATCGTACGGGCTTCCATCGGCGTGCTCGCCATAGCCGTCCCCGTTATAGCGGCGATACGCCGTGCCGCACGGCGTCTCCACCTTGAGCAGCGCATCTGTCACGGCAATCGTGTTCCGCACACGGGGATCCTTCGGGCTTCGCAGACCAATGCGGACGAGTGCCAAGAATTCCAGCCCGACCAACGCGGCGGCGGGAACGCGCACGCCGTCGCGATTGCGCAATTCGATCGAGCCCTGAAGGCCGCCTTCCGCGGCCGTTGGCCCGATGCGAATGTAATAGCCATCAACGCCATGAATTTTCGCGAGCGGCCCGCCCTCAACATACGTCCACTCCTCGATCCGTTCGTTCCAGCAATCGACGAGCGAATGCAGGTAATTGGCACTCTCGTCATCGACGAATTCGGAAGCGGCAATCATAGCCGCGATGATAACTGCAATGGTGAAAGGGCTCAGGCCCGCATTTTCTTCCCAGCGATCCTGGCTGGTGATGGGTCCGTTGGCGGCGATGTAGCCCGCGGCCCGGAAGATCATGTTCGCAACGCCGCCAATGCCGTCGAGCGCGTTTTCTTCTCGCAGCCGGGCGGCAAGCAGAACCGGAAACGCGACCTCATCGAGCTGAATGCCGGTCCAGAACGGCCGCCCGTCCGGAAAGCTGTTTTGCCACCAGGTGCCATCCGGCTTCTGGGTGGCGACAAGCCAGGACAGCATGCGGCGCGCATCCTCGATCTGACCCGCAGCGATCAGCGCAAAGCCGGATTTGACGCAATCGCGCGGCCACACCAGGTGATAACCGCCCGAGCTGTCGCTCGAATTGCCCCAGGGCACGCTAAGACTGGCGACGATCGAGCCCGGAAAGGCGCGATCTTCGTGCACCTTGAGAACGGCCGCGGAAATATGTGCTTCCCGTTCCACGGCGGGCGTTGCCGCCGGAACTTTCAGCATTTTCCCCCATTCCTGCCAGTCCTCGACGAAACAGGCGCGGACGCGGGCAAATCCGACACTGAGGCTCGAGCGCGCGAGCGTGCGCGCGCCCTCCCGCGAGGCGGAGAAACCAAGGGCAAGCGTTCCCTGATTCGCTGCGAGTTCGCCCATCAATGCGACGTTGCCGTCGAGCGCCGCGTTGTAGGTCCAGGTCATCCGGCCGTTCTGCGCGAAATCCTGCCAGCCGTCCGAAACGCCGACATGACCTGCGCTCGAGCGCGAGAAACCGCAATCGCTCGCGAGGCACAGCGTGGGGACACTCGACCAGGCGTAAAGTTCCCGGCCCGCGCAGGCATTGTTGTGCGTGCCGCTGTTGCCGAGATGCGGCGCGAGCAATGCGTAGAGACGCAGATTGTCGCCGTGAAGACGGAATGAAATCTGCACCACATCGCGATCCGGGTCGGGCACCAGCTCGAGCTCCAGCCGGTAATCCGGATGCTCATGCACGATCTGCGGCAGAGGGATGTGATGGTCTGGCGTGGTGATGGTGTACCGCGCGACCCGCTTGACCTCGTTCCAGCCCTTCGGGCCAAAAACAATGAAACCCAAATCGCGGATTTGCGGCGTGCCCGTCGCCGGCCAGTAGATCTCGTTCACGATCCCATAGCCGAGCGTCACCCAGACGCGGCTCGTGCCGAGCGCGGTCGTCACCATGTCCTTGGCGCTGGACGTCCAGGTCGGCGAAGCCATCCCCCGCGGCGCGATTTTCAATTCGGCGGTCATTTTCTCGCTCGTGCGGGCGAAACATCTGCGCCCTGCCTGGACGTTAAACGCCCAGACCAAGTCGAAAGCGATGGTCACTCTGCATGTTGCATCCTGCAAATCATGGTAGTGTCCCGATTAGAATTCTTGGAGTGCCTTCAAACAACTTCGATTGGCTCGCCCCTAAATCCTATTGCCCGCCGAATATTTTCAACAATGCGGTTTTTTTGTTCTTCCGTCATTTCCTCCTTTTCGTGCGGCGGTTTCCATGACCTGATCGAGCGGCGAATAACCATAATTCCATGCCCGGCCGTCAATACTTCGGAATCGACGAAGACAGATTTGTCTCCTTCCCGGTATTCAATACCGACGCGGCCAAGGACTTCCACAGAATAGCCCCGGTCGCTTGAGACGACATTGACCCTTGGAACAGAAAAACTTTCGCCCATCGTGCGGTCCTATATGCTGGTCTGCTCGACCAACTCCTCGAGCGACCACATCCTATCAGACACACCTGCCGCCATGGCAGGGGTGATCCGCAGGCTCTTGTGCAGGCGCGCGAAATTGTAGTGCGCGAAGTGCAAGGACACCGCCGCAAGAAAGTTCTCGACCTTCTTGCTAAAGCCATTGGCAAGGCGAGTGAACCGGCGCATGGACATGCGGGGATCGGCGCGCTTTCGGTGATTGGTGGATTCAGAAAGCCGCCAAAATCAAATCAGGACACTACCCGCATTCGAGGCAAGTTGCTCAAACGGGGATATGCCTCGTAAAGAAGTCTCGATGAGCGGCTAACGCAATGCAGGAGAATGGTGACGATGCAGGTTTATGTCTTCAGAGGTCCCGGACGCGTGTTTGGCTTCACGGGCGTCGCGACGGGGGAAAATTTGCCGTCCAGATTTGCTCCCTGGACTGTGTTCAAGACGATCGAGTTGAGCCGGGATGGGGCACCCGTCCCGGGTGTGAACGCCGCCGAGTGTCTGGATGACATCGAAAAATGCGGGTTCCATATCACCGACGCCCATGTGCGCATCACCGAGAGCGCAATCCAGCCGGGGGACCAATCTGCCTGAAGCGCGCTGCGGCGCCGTCACGAACGATGACGAAATCCGCGCAAGCTTAAGAAACTGCTCGGTGGTTGTGGCATTGAAATGGACATCAAATGATGCTATTCTGATGCCTGATGGAGGCTCGGACAATGCGCACCACTTTGGCGCTGGACGATGAACTTGTTGCGAAAGCTCAAGCCTTTACGGGGCTGAAGGAGAAATCCGGCCTCGTTCGCGAGGCGCTCAAAGCGCTCATCGAACGGGAGAGCGCACGACGGCTGGCTCGCCTGGGCGGCAGCGAGCCTGATGCAAAGTCGCCACCCAGGCGACGGCCAAAACACGCTTGATCCTCGTCGATACTTCGGTTTGGGTCGATCATCTGCGCACGGGCAACGCTTTACTCGCCGCACTGCTCAACGCCGGATCTGTATTGACGCATCCCTTTGTCATCGGCGAACTCGCATTGGGCCATATCCGTCGGCGCCAAACCGTTCTCGTCGCACTGTCGGATTTGCCGCAAGCCAATATCGCAACGGCGTCGGAGGTCCTTCAATTTATCGATGGCCAAACACTCTTTGGCCGCGGCATCGGTTACGTCGATGTCCACTTGCTTGCAGCCGCTCGGCTGACGGCTGGTGCAGAGTTGTGGACGAAGGACAGCAGGCTTCATCGTGTAGCCGAAGAGCTTGGCCTGGCGATGAAAGCTCATCGCGGGTAGTGGGTCGGTTTGAAATGACCCACTACCTCGTCGCGGGCTGCGATGAAATCGAAAAATCCCGTCATGGCCACCCGTGAGGGCGGCCATGACGGAGTGGAAATCATTCAGGGTGAAATAAGTACGGCGGAAGATGTCCCCGTGACGTCGAACATCAGGTTTCCGCTGAGATCGTAGCCCTTTTGCTCGTTGGTGCCGGCATAGGTGCCGCTGCGGGTGACCCTGTCGGTCTCCGTCTCGTTGAAGTAGCCGGACACCGTGCCGTTTGTGTAGAGCCAGCCCCAATGGTTGCGGGAGACGTGCTTCAGGTCGACGGCCTTCCAGGCGCCCATGCAGATATTGCCGCCATTGATCGGCAAGTTGATGTTCTCCCATTCCGTGCCGTCGCTGTGCCACTGAATGTAGGCCTGTCCGAACGGATTGCCCTCGACCGTATAAGTGGCAAGCCAGGTTCCGACGATGTTGTCGCTGGCATTCCCGTGATGGACGATTCCCGCCGGTGCCGGCAGAGCGATCTGGGGCATCTGGCGAATCGCACGCAAGTCCACAGATTGCGAACTTGCGCAGGCCGCATAGGCCGACACGCTGGTTAAGGCCGTTGCCGCTGCCACCGCGGCCAAGGCGAGTATGCGCTTCATGGTACTACTCCCTTCGATTTGGCGCGGCTCCGATCATCGGGGCCGCCAAGCCGGCACCGGATCGGCGGCTCTGCGGCGGGTTTCCCGGCCCCCAAGTCACGGTCGGATGCAATCCTGGGCCGCGGGGCCGTCAGGGGGTTGTCCGCCATGATCGAGGGGCTGTTGTCGCCCATTCACAGGTCGCGCCGATGGTGCCGGCTCGCGCGCCAAGTGGAGCGCCGCGCAGAGTTTTCCGAAATACAGGCGGCGTTATCGCTGCGTGATGAATCGATTATGGAACGCTGATGAATGGGCATTCGAGGCCGCCGTGGAGCCGATCGGGCTTTCGGATGACCGATTCTTCGCTCGACGGTACCGAGTTGCGGCCCTGCCCCGTTCGCGTCTCACGGTTGCGCGTTGTTGGTCGTGCGCCGGGATGCAAACCCGGACTGCGGCCAGACGATCAGCGGCGACCCCTTTGAACTGGGTGGGCAACGCTGCCGCTGTCACCTGTTTCCGGTCACTAGTTTCCGGTCACTTCAGCGCGGTAAAAAACCCAATTACTGCGGTGCCGGCCCGGGAACGCCCATTATAATTGGCAACTCGATTCTTATCACTCTCCCGTCCGTTTTTGCGATTTGAATCATTACGCTGCCCTTAGCACCGGGTCTTCTCTCCCTGTTGTAGCTGCCATCGATCTGCCAAAAATCGCCACGATCTTTAACAACTAGTGGTCTCTGACGATCGAGCTCACGTTTTCCGTAGCCGCTTTTTAGGATGATTTCTGCCAAATCTCTCGCGACGCTCGGCTTGTCGACGATTCCTCCCCGCAGTACTCGTTGCAGCGTCACGCTGAGATTTTCCTGATCGGCAGACATGGCGACGCTCCAAATGAAAATCACGGCTCGACGACGGTGCGCCCGCCAGCGATAACGGCGAGCCTTGCGGTCGACGGCCGCAGGCGACACCGGCATGCGCTACGGGGCGTATCGCTTATTCGGACTTTCTTATACTAGGGTCCGTCACCAGCAAATTACGAGTTACGCCGGACACTCGTCGCTTTCGCGAAGTGGCCCTCTTCAAAAACCCAGATTTTGGCCGCCTCCCCTTTTTCCAGAATGGAATAGACCAAGTCGATGTTAGTTGTTGGCGGCACGTCGATAGAAAACAGCTTTTTCCCCCGAAAGTCGCCGCCCTCGTACGTGCAGCCAATTTCTTGAAGCTTCTTCCACCATGCGCGAAGCGTGTCGTCCTCCCGGTCAAAAAGAATGCGATATGTCGAATGCCCGCTGCGCGCAATGACGCCCGCGAACTCAAACATGCCATCATGGTCTACCGCACGGATGACATCCAAATAGCTCACGCCTTTGCAATAAAATGGCGAATTTTCGAGCTGAAATGCATTCGACTCTGTCACCAAGCCGAGCGCCTTCGCCCACAGGGTTTCGTTCGAAAAACCGTGCCAGTCAGTCGAGTTCAGTTGGAACTGTATCTTCACTAAATCGGAATTCATTGAGGTCAAGATGCGCAGTTGGTGCTTGAACCCTTCCATACCATCGTCGGGGGTCAGCAGGCCTTTGGTGACAGCGGCAACGTTCCCCAAGCGTATCCGAACAATCGCACTCTGTCTCAACCCTCTCAATCCGGGTATCGAAATGCCGGCTCCCCCGTTCGCGTTTCACGGCCGCGCGTTGTTGGCCGTGCGGGCGGCAGCGTTGACCGGCTCCGAATTGAATCCTGACTGCGTGATCACGACGCGGTAAACGGCGCCATCGGCGAGCGGCATGTAATTGGCGGAACCGAAGCGGCGGTCGACCGCATAGGCGTGCGCGGCGAGCCAGGCGAGCCATCCTTGCGGAACATATTGGTCGAGACGCGGTGCGACGTCTTCGATATCGCAGGCGGTGATCGGTTTCCCGTTGCCGCGCGCCGCGGAGAAATACATGTTGGACAATTGCTCGAGCGTGTAGGTGGCATCGAGTCCGAGCAGGTTGGCCCACGGTTTCCATTTCTGCACCCGCCCGCTCAGCATCCACTCGTCGCCCTGAAGCTCGCAGGTCTGCACGCGGCCGGATCCGTCGAGCCGGCGGATGGTGACGAGATATCGGGATTGATTGGGATCGAGCGTTCTCACGCCTACCTGCGCAACCGGGCCTTCATGAGTAAGACGCGCAAAGCTCTGTGCGTTGAGACCAAGCAATCCCGCCGCCACGCCGATGATGGCGAGAGGAGTGCCGACGAGCATATGGGCGCCAGCCCGCGCGGTGCGGCCGCGCAGCAAGTGGCCGCTGCCGGATGCGAGAAGTGCGACACCTCCCGCTGCTGCGAGAAACGGCGCCGCCCACAAAGACCAGTTCACCGGCGGTCTCCCTTTCGCGGGCGCGATGCTCATGCCCGCCTAGATGAGAACGAACCAAATCGATCCGCAGTGCCGGCGAAACTTCCGATTTTGCGACGGAAGTAGCTGCCGTGCACCGATTGCCCGCAATCATCCACGCTTATGCGCGGGCAAGCCTGTGATCGTCGTGCGCAATCGTGTTAAACTTCGAGCGTGTCGGAAATGGGGCTGACCATGAGACGTTCGTTTCAATCGATTCTTCTGCGCGGCCTCTGCGCGTTCGCGCTGACGCTGGCCGCGTGCACGAAACAGAAGGATGTAGACGGCCAAAATCTTCTCGACGCTTCGCGCAGCGGCGATACCGGAAGTGTCAAGACGCTGCTGGCCAAGGGTACGGACGTCAATTGGAAGGGAAAGTTCGACGCGACCCCTTTGATCGTCGCCGCTCAACAGGGCAATGCCGATATCGTGAAACTGCTCATTGCCGCCCACGCGGATGTCAACGCAAAGACGTCGGATAGCGGCGCACGGCCGCTCACCCTGGCGGCTTTCGGCGGGTACGCCACCATCGCGCAATTGCTCGTGAGCGCCGGCGCCGGTGTGGACGCCCGGGAAAACGATGGCGAGACGGCGCTTTTTCGGGCCGTTCAGACCGGTCATAGCGACGTGGCCAGGATCCTGCTTTCCGCCCAGGCCAAGGTCGATGCGCGACGAAACGACGGCGCCACCGCGCTCATGATCGCGGCCGATTCGGGCCACCCGGATGCAGTGCTCACGCTTCTGGATTCAAAGGCAGATGTAAACGCCGTCACGCATGAGGGAGCGTCGCCTTTGATGTTCGCCGTGCAACGCGGACAGCTGGACATCATGCGTGCGCTGATCGCGGGAGGAGCAAAGGTCGACGCGGCGAGCCGCCAAGGCGTAACGGCCGCTTATCTGGCCGCGCAAAACGATCAGCCGGAAATCCTGCGGGCGCTGATCGCCTTCCACGCCGACATCGAGGCGCATACAACGAACGGCGAGACTCCGCTGATGGCGGCAAGCGCGCACGATGCCGAGGCACCGGTCAACATACTTCTCGAAGCGGGAGCCAATGTGAACGCTCGCATGCGCGACGGAGAAACGGCGTTGACGCTGGCCGCCCGCGCAGGAAATTCAAACATCTGCTACGAGCTTATCGGGCATCATGCCGATGTAAACGCCCGAGCCGGAAACACGCATGCAACCGCGCTGATGCTCGCCGCGGAGGCGGGGAAAATCGATGCCGCGCGAACACTGATCGAGGCCAGAGCCGATGTAAACGCGAAAACCGACGATAGGCCCGGCCGCACGGCCCTGGATATGGCGCTTGCGAACGGACACCAGGACGTCGTCAATGCGCTCGAAGTCGCCGGCGGCCACGCGGGAGTGCCGTCGCAGTAGATCCCGTGCGGGCGCACCGGCCAGAGTGGGCCGTGTTTCAAAAACTTTTTAGCGCAGGGTACGCAGAGGCTGCACAGAGGGCGCCGAACAAGAAGAATCGCGCGCCGTTCGGCGCGCAATTTTCCTCTGCGTACCTCCGCGCATCCTCTGTGTCCTCTGCGTTAAACCTTTTTTGTGTCGCTCAGTCACTCAAGAAGCGGTACGAGCCGGTCAGGCGGCCTGACGCTCCTGCAGGATGCGTTCGCAAGGAATCATAATCGTCATCGTCGTGCCTGCGCCAGGTTGGCTGGCGACATCCAGTCTGCCTTCATGCAATTCGACGAGATGCCTGGAAAGGGGCAATCCGAGGCCCGTGCCTGTGTGCCTGCGGCTGAGTTTGCTGTCGATCTGACCGAAGCGCTCGAACGCAATCGGAATATCCGCCGCCGACATCCCGATCCCCGTGTCGGAGACCGCAATCGCCAGGCCCTCGCGTTCCCGGGACACCGCCACATGTACGCGACCATTCTCGGGCGTAAACTTCAACGCATTTGAAAGAAGGTTGAGCAGAACCTGCCGAAGCCGGCGCTCGTCCGCAAGCAATCGTGGAAGATCGCGCGGAACGGCAGCGTCGAGCCGTACCTTTAGCTTGCGCGCCTCGCCCTCCATCAGATGCACCGAGGAAGCTACGAGTTCCCCCACATCGACGGCGTCGTTGTTCAGCTCCAGATGGCCGGCATCCAGCTTCGAAATATCGAGAACGTCGTTGATAAGCGCCAGAAGATGGGTGCCGCTGTCGAAAATGTTTGCGGCGTAGGCGCGCACGCGAGCACCTTCCAGCTGGGAGCCCGGTTCCTTCAGCA
The DNA here is from genome assembly GCA_036495845.1 of Rhizomicrobium sp. GTDB lineage: Bacteria > Pseudomonadota > Alphaproteobacteria > Micropepsales > Micropepsaceae > Rhizomicrobium. The sequence continues at coordinate 56,541 of DASXMF010000061.1, read as the reverse complement.
TCTCGGAGAATCCGAGTATCGCGTTCAACGGCGTCCGCAGCTCGTGCGACATGCTGGCGAGAAATTGCGACTTCGTCTCGTCCGCGGCAGCTGCATCCTTGACCGCGAGGCGTAGCAGGTCGGTCGTTTGCTCGAGATTTCGCTTGGTCGCTTCGAGCTCGACGATGTGCTGATCGACCAGCGAGCCGATGACGACGAGACCGATGATCAGGATGCAAATGGCGGTAACGGCGACGGAAAACCAGATCGGGGGAATCATTTCCGACGGGACGGCTATTGACGGGTCGGGCGTCAGGCTGAGAGCCGCCATGCCGAGAAAGTGCGCACCCAATGCGCCGAACGTCATCAACAACGCTGCCGTAAGCTGACCGGCCCAGTCGGAACGGCGACGCGACAGTGTCAGTGATGCCGATCCGAAGCCGATACCGACGACGAAGGACATGATGACGTACGCGCTATCCCAATGCTCATGTGCCGGCAAACGCAACGCGGCCATCACGACATAGTTCATCGCCGCGGCCGCGGCGCCTACCATCGCTCCACCGATCGTCGAGTGACGACGGATGACGACCGCAAATCCAAGCCCCGAGCATACGATTCCTGTCCCTGCCGCGAGCAACGCGCTGCCGGGGTCGTAACCCATGCGCATATTGGGTTCGAAGGCCAGCAAGGTGACAAAATGAACCGCCCACACACCGCACCCGATTACGACCGTCGAAGCTGTCAGCCAGGGATCGCTTGAGGTGGCTCCGGGTTTTCCTGCACGGGCAACGAGCGTGAGCGCCGTGTAGCACGACAGAAAGCAGATCAGACCTGCGACCGCGACCAGTCGAGCGTCATGGTGACGGGCGACGGCAAGAAGCGTCGCGTACAAGGATTCAAACTGCCCCAAGAGCTACACGTCCCTTCGACTGCCACCTTCGCCGATGCCGCTACACGGGCCTGCACGAAGCTGAAGACGATCCCTCGTATTTGAAACAAATAGCACGACCATCCGGCAGCCGGTGCAGTTGTTCGGGAGTGTCTTTACAAATGGTGAAGACGCGTGGGTGCAGTTAACGGAAAGCCCGTCACGCCGCGCTCAGCCGGGCATCGAGACAAAGAGCAGCGCGATGTAAGCGACGTACACAACAATCGACAGAGGCGCGATCGTCTTGTGAACGAGATCGTTGCGCGACACCAATCCCGCCACCGACAGGCCGATAAACGCGGCGTGCCCCAGCAGATCCGTGCCGCTCTGAAACCGCCACGTGAGCACGAGGTTCTTGGCAAGACTGTCGAAGATGCTCAGAAGCAAAGCCGCGAAATACCAGCGCGACTCGCGAAAATAGGCCTGGCGGAGATCGACCGGCTGGTCATCCCGCAGATCGGGAATCAGAAACGCCGTGGCGAGATAGAGAAGCACGGGCTGCAGCAGAACGACGAGAAAATCCGGAAAGCTCCAGTGCGACCGCTGGCGCAGGGCGAACAATGCCCACCACACCTGAACATGCACCAGGAAGAGCAGGCTCATCTGCGCCGGCAGAGGCCAGTACATGACGAGCCGGCGTCGGCACCGGACCATCGCGGCGAATCCGGCCAGAAGGCTTGTCAGCCCAAGACCGAGCACGATCGAAATCAGGACAGACAGGTAGGAGAATGCATCCATGCGCCACCCGATCGGACGCCGCGCCCCCGTTTCGGCCGCGCGATTGGAACGCCCGGAAAATTCCCCGGCGAAGTTACTCTTCAGCCCGGCAATACTGCGCTCAGTCGCCGCGAGCGCCAAGACCGCGGAGAATCTTCAGATCGGCGTCGGGGGCGGGGAGGCTTCGCGCGACGATCCACCGTGCGATGAGGTCCGACAGGCTGTCGGGATGGCGGTGCCGCACGATGCCGTTTTGCGTGAACGACTCGCTGATGCCATGGTCCGCCTCGTTGTAGATCACGAGATCGAGGTTCGACTTTCTTTTTTGAATTCTCTCCAGAATTTGCACGGTACGGGCATTCGGCGCCGTGTGGTCGGCCCCGCCGAGCACCCAGAGTTGAGCGGGCGCGATGCGGGCAATGACGGGCCGCGGGTCGTAGTTGAAGCTTACATGCTTGTCGAGCCTGGGACCCATGAGCCTCGCCTGCGCGATCGGCGCGCGCAAGAGCTGTCCCGTGTAGCCGGTGTCCTTGATGGCGCCGATCCATGGTTCGCGAATGTATTTCCTGCGGATCGCGGCAAACTTCGACCATCCTCGCATCCAGTGCGAACGGACAATTGTGGCCGTCGCGGCCGTGATTTCCCTTACTTTCCTGATCGCGTCATCCCCATAACCCGCCTGTCGCACCTGATCTTCGACCTCGTCGCGATCCTGCGCGGTGACGCCTTCCGCGAGTCCATAACCGACAATCACGAAATCGAGCCTGGCTTTCGTCGCAGTCAGTGGGGCGACCCAGCCGCCCTGACTGCCGCCAAAGACGCCCACTTGCCTGGCCGCAGGCACAAGCCGCCGCACCTCCCGGGAAGCGGCCGCGGTGTCAGCCGCGCGCACGGCGAAATCTGCCGACAGTTCGCCGCCCGATTGGCCGCTCCCGCGCTTGTCGTAGACAAAAACGCCGATGCTCCGGAGCGGCAGCACATATTGCCAATACTCGTCGTCGGTCGCGGGATCGTCGTCCGATCCCTGTATCCAGACGACGACGGAATCCGCCTTGCCGCTGGCGGGAAGCACGAGCTTGCCGTGGAGACGCGTTCCCGCGCTGTCGAAAAATGTTTCTGTCACGCGAAATGGAGTATGCGTGCCGCGAACTGTCGGCCGGCCTGCTTCGACAAGCGTTACCGTGCCCGACGCGCAATCGGAGAAATCGGCCGTTCCATAGAGCGGTCCGTTGCCGAGCGCATAGCTGTTTCCCGGCTGCCAGGCGAGGCGGCCATATTCCCCGCTCGACAGGACGTAAGCGAGGTCGTGTGACGTCCCGTCGAAGCCGACAATGGTGGCGGTGCGACCGTCGGACAGGGCATAGCTGCCCAGTCGGCACTTCAGGGCTTTGTCGAGCGAGGCATGGGCCTGCGAGGCCAGAACGGCCGCCGCGCCAAGCAGGATTACAGAGGCCGTGAGATTTCGCTTCGCAGCCGACAATGGGGAAAGATCGAGCTTCATGTCCGGGTCCCGTCTCGTATGGGTGGAACCCGACAGGTAGCGGCCCTACGCTTGAGTGCACGCCAAATTCAGGCCCAAAACGCGTTCCGGGACCGGATGAGTACGGCGCAGAAGCATTTCATGCCGCAGGTAGTTCGCCATGAACTGGAGAAGTCTCTGCGCCCTCGTGCTTGAGAGCGCAATCAGCGCCGAGCTCGCGCTTTTTTCAGCCTATCTTCTGACGAACGCGCAACGCCGTTCGCCGGCCCTCTATCTTCTTGCCGCGCTTGCCGCGTGTCTCGCGCTGATATTCGGCGGCAATCTCCTGATCGGCGCGGCTGGCTGGCTGGGCCTTTCAGACGTCTTGCTCGCCCTCGATCTTCTGGCCCCACCAACCGTCTACCTCTATGTCCGGCAAATCTGCTGTCCGGCTGAACCGCTACACCGGTTGGACATTCTGCACGTGCTGCCGGGACTCGCAGGACTGCTCCTCTGGAAGACGGGCCTGCTCGATTCGATGGACGTCTATGTCAATGCTTGCTGGTTCGGCTACCTCGCCTTTGCCGTCCATTTTTTCTGGAGGAATCGCGCGCGATACGCGCCCGCGGCGCTGAAGAATTTCGTGATCATGCTCCTGTCCGTGCTGCTCGCGATCGGCATGCTGCGGATCGTCATCGTGTTTCAGGCGATGGGCGGCGCGCCGTTTCGCGAGGGCCTGCCCTACCTCCTGATACTCTGCGTGGTTTTCCTGGCGACGGGTCGAATCCTGTTCACCGCGCTCCAACATCCGGACTTGTTGAGCGTGCCGGGCTCCAACGTCAAATATGCTTCCTCCACGCTGGGCAAAGCGCAGGTCGACGATTTGAACCGCCGTCTCGCCGCCCTTATGGAGGAACGACGACCCTATCTCGATCCGAACGTAACCCTGAACCGATTGGCGTTGCTTCTCGATGCGCCGCCGCGGCACATTTCGGAACTCATCAACTCGCGCTACGGCATGAGCTTTCCCGCCTACATGAATTATTGCCGGGCCAGAATCGCCGCGCAGCTTCTGGCCGGCGCTCCCAACAAGCCGGTCAAGACGGTGATGTACGAATCCGGTTTCCGGTCCAAGAGCATCTTCAACCGCGAATTCCAACGGCACTTTGCGGTCAGTCCCGGTCGGTACCGGGACGCGCGCACTTTGCGCCGCGAAACCGAACCGTGAACCGCATGGCAGCGAGTCCCGGCTTGAGCTCCCGCCCTACGCCGCCTTCGCCTGCGCGATGTAGCGGTCGATGACGCCGTCGAGCACGTCGAGGGGCACGCGCCCGCAATCGAGCCCCGCTTCGTGGAAATCCTTGAGGTCGAAGCGCGGACCGAGCGCCGCCCTCGTGCGCTCGCGCGCCCTGGTCCACACGGTGTGGCCGATCTTGTAGCTGCAGGCCTGGGCAGGCGTCGCGCAATAACGCTCGACCTCGCGCGTGACGAAACCTGGCGCGTCGCCCTCCTGGTCGATGAAATACTGGATGGCCTGCTCCCGCGTCCATTTCATGTGATGGATGCCGGTGTCGACGACGCAGCGATTGGCGCGGAAAAGCTGAAACTTCAGATAGCCGATGCGGCCGAGCGGATCGTCGTCGTACATGCCGATCTCGTCGGCGAGCTGCTCGGCATAGAGCGCCCAGCCTTCGGCATAGCCGGAGAACCCGATCGTCTTGCGAATCAACGGCATGTTCTTGTTGGAAAGGAGCAGCCCGCCTTCGAGCTGATGGCCCGGCAGACCTTCGTGGAACACCGTCGTGGACAGCGCCCATCTGGGCCACTCGGCGCTGTCGTGCAGATTGAAATAGACGATGCCCGGCCGCTTGCCGTCGAGCGAAGGCGCCTGAGAAAATGCGGACGCGGCCCCGGGCTCCGTTTGCAGTGGCACGCGGCGCACTTCGAAGGTGTATTGCGGCAACCGCTTGAAGACGGCGGGCAGCCGCGGCCGGATCGCTGCGAGTCGTCCATTACAATAGGCGATGGCATCCGCCTTGCCTGCGTCCGTATTCGGATAGAGATACCTTGAATCCTTGTACAGCGCAGAGATGCGCTCGCCCACGCTGCCCGCCGTCAGGCCCTGTTGCTTCAGGAGAATATCGAGGCGTCCGCCGATCTCGCGGGCCTGATCGAGTCCAAGCTGATGAATCTCATCGGCGGTCTTGGACGTCGTCGTCGAGAAGCGCAGAGCCGCGGAATAGAAAGCTTCGCCGTCCTTCAGCCTCCACAGCCCCGCATCGTGCGTCGACCTCGCGCGGAGCGATTTCATCTGCGCGATCTGCCGATCGAGCGCCGGTGCAATCCTGTCGTTGTAAATGGCGGTTGCTTTTGCCGCGTAAGCGCCGGGCAGACCCTTCTCTTTCGCCCGCCGTGCAATGGAGGTGACAAGGAGCGATTTGTCCGCGGTCGTGCGGGTCGCATTCATCTGCGCGAGAGCGGTGTCGAGCAAAAAATCGGGCGGTACGACCCCGAGACCGGAATCATGCTGCATGCGCGCCGTGTTGTCGTCGATCTGCACGGCGAACGCCTCGAGGCGCGCGAGATAGGCGTCCGCATCCGCCGAATTCTCGATTCTGTGCTTGGTGTCGAGAAAATCGGGGACGGTCTGGTAGGCGCCCGTGAGCTGGCTCACCACATAGGGAGATGGCCCGAACGATGTGCCGCCGAAATCGAATGCCGCGACTGCGGCGCGCGATTCGCCCGTGTAAAGCAACGTGTCGTAATTCACCCGCTCCAGGCCCGCGAGTTGTGCGGAATCGATGGATTTCAGGCGTTTCAACTGATCGAGATTGAGCGCGCGCGCCGCTGCGATTCCGGCGGAAGATTCGTCGCGCAGCTTGCTCTTGAGATCGGCGTTTGCGCCCGTGTCGAGCCCGAGCAGCGTCGCGCTCTCGGGATTTTGCCTCAGATTTTCCTGGAAGAACGCCGTCATCAACGCGTCGAGATTCGCCGGCCCGGTTGTGGCGGCTGCGGCGATGGAGAATTGCGGCAGGACCGCCAATGCGGCGGTCGAGGCAAGAAGTTCGCGGCGGCTGAGCATGACGTTCTCCCCTAGGGCAGGATGTAATCGGATTGAATCGGTCGCGATGAAGCATGCGCCCAACCTCCCCCTTGCGGGGAGGTCGAAATCAGGTCACCGCGGCACGCGGTGGCATGATTTCGGGTGGGGGTGAACTTCCGCACCGAACAGACCCCCACCCGAATTTTGCTCGCGACGCTAGCAAAATTCGACCTCCCCGCAAGGGGGAGGTCAATCAAGAGGCAGCCATCTTCAAGCATGAGGCAAATCCGAGTCGAAGAGAGCGCACGTCAAGCTGAATTCATCCCGCGCCAGCGGTGCGCCAGCCTGTACCTTGTCCGCGAGCCCGCGAATTCGCAACCGTTGCCTCCGAGAGGTCAAATCCCCGCAATCGTGATTATGGCCGGTTGGTCCGCCGTACGGCCGAGGAGAGGAGCAACGGCCGGGGCCGCGGCGCCCATTTCGGATTCGAATCCAAATGGCGGGTTGAGCACCAGCAGTCCCGCGGCAGACAGGCGCTCCTTCTCCGCATCGCGAGATCGGCCGACATCGATGTCGAGCCGCAGGAGTGTCGCAGCCACGCGTGAGCGGACTTCGCCGCAGAACGCGTCGGCTGCGACTTTCGACTTGATGGGAAACCAGAGCAGACAGATTCCCGTGGCGAAGCGTCGGTGAGCGCCGGCGAGAAGGTCCACGGCGCGCTCGAATTCGTCGCCGGCCTCGTAGGGCGGATCGATCAGCACCACGCCGCGACGTTCGGACGGCGGTAGCAGCGCCGGCAAACGTTCGTACCCGTCGCCTTGCACAACGCGCGCGTTGGAGAATTCCGCCAGCGCCGAGCGTAGCGAGGACGCCTCGCCGGGATGTTTTTCGATGGCGATCAGGCGGTCCTGTGGCCGCAGCAATCGCGCCAGGATTCGTGCGGAGCCCGGATAGCAGTCCCCGCCTTCCTGCGTCACACAAGCAAGGTAGGCCGCGACCGCTTTGGGGATTTCCTCGCTGCCGGCCAGATCGAGGATCCGCGCTATGCCCTGCCCTGCCTCGCCAGTGCGGCGGGCCTCTTCGCTTCCGAGCTGGTAGAGGCCGGCCCCCGCATGCGTGTCGATCGCGCAGAATGCCTTTTCTTTACGCCTCAGGTGCAGGATGACGGCCGTGAGCGCGATGTGCTTCAGCACATCCGCGAAATTGCCGGCATGGAAGGCGTGGCGATAATTCATGGAAAACCTTGGCACAACCTTGATCGTCGATGCCGGCAACATGCAACGGCAGGGATCGCTTGCCCCGGCCCAGGGTTCTGCGCCATGATCGTCCCTCACGGGGGTATCAGCCTTGAATTGAGGAACGGCGATTGATGTCCGCCTTGCCCAGCCGCGCACTTATCCGGACACAAGCCCGAAGAGGAGAGGCCGGAATGCCGGCGTCGCATCTTGGGCGGGCACTCACTGTAACAGGCAGCCTGGAGACGGAGGGCGTGGTGCACATCCATGGTCGGGTGCTTGGCCAGATTCGCGCGGACCGCCTGGTCATTGAAAAAGGCGGCGCTGTCGAAGGCGACATGGTCGCGCGCGACGCGCATATCGGCGGGAAGCTGGAAGGGCGCGTCTTCGCCATCAACGTCACGATCGACAGTTCCGCCGATGTCAGAGGAAGGATTTTCCACACCACCGTGTCGGTCGCGAGTGGTGCGCGGATAGACGGGCGCATGCCCTGGCGGCCGATCAACTATTTCGAAACTCTCGAAACACTCCCGGAGACCCAGCCATGACGATGTTCACTCGCAGCGACAAAGAACCCGTGCCCGCCGCAAAGCCTGTGGCGACGCCTTCTCCTGCCGCGCCCCAAGCCGCTCCGGCTCCCATCGAGGCGAGGCGCGTGCACGCCGCGCCGGGCCAGACTTCGTCCGTGTCCGTCATCAGCAAAGCGCTCAAGATCACCGGCCAGCTCGAGAGCACGGAAGACGTGCACATCGAAGGCGAGATTGACGGCGATGTCCGCGCGGCGTCGGTGAAGGTCGGCGGCAACGCCCGCGTCAAGGGGACCGTCTACGGCGAAGAGGTCGAGCTGTCCGGCAAGGTGGAAGGCAAGATCGAGGCACGCAAGGTCGTGCTTACGAGCACCGCACACATGAGCGGCGACGTGATCCATCAGGATCTGAGAATCGAATCGGGCGCCCATATCGATGGTCATTGCCGTCCCGAATTCGGCAAGCCGGACGGCCGCGCGCATGCCGTTCAGAAACCGCCGATGAGTGCAACGGCGACGCCACTAAAGCCCAATTAAGGCAGCACCCCTCAACGCGCCCAGGCGCTTGAGAGTCCTCGTTCTGCAGCCCTCTCCCACACGGCGAGCGGGAAATTCCGAGTCCTGCATCAAGGCCCGATAATCAACGCCCGATGCCCCCTCTCCCCTTGTGGGAGAGGGGAAGAGTACGATGTCCCCACAACCGCACGAGCGCGGGTGAGGGTGCGACTCAACCCTCTCCCGGCGCCAGGCCACGGTGCTGGAGCATCGGCTCGATATCGGGGTCCTTGCCGTAGAAGGCGCGGAACATCGGGCCGTAATCCTCGCTGTGCCCGCGCGACAGGATCAGGTGGCGGAAGCGCTCGCCGTTCTCGCGCGTCAATCCGCCATGCGCCGTGAACCAGGCGAACGCGTCGTCGTCGAGCATCTCCGTCCACAGATAGGCGTAATAGCCGGCCGCGTAGCCGTTCGCCCAGATGTGCAGGAAATAACTCGATCGGTAGCGTGGGGGCACGTCAGGGAAATCGACATTTGCCGCCTTCAGCGCCTGGGGCTCGAAGGAATCGCAATCCTGCTTTGCGGAATCCGCCGAGAGCATGTGCCACTGCATGTCGAGCTCGGCCGCGGCCACCACTTCGCCCAGCTTGTAGCCTTGGTCGAATTTCGCGGCTTTCTTGAGCTTGTCGATCAGCGCCTGCGGCATGGGCTGACCGGTCTTGTAGTGGACCGCGTAGTGCTTCAGCACGTCCGGATAGAGCGCCCAATGCTCGTTGAACTGCGAGGGGAATTCCACGAAATCGCGCGCCACGCTCGTGCCCGAAATCGACTCATAGGTCTGGTTGGCGAACAGGCCGTGCAACCCGTGGCCGAATTCATGGAACATTGTCGTCACGTCGTCGAAGGTCAGCAGCGCCGGCTGGCCGGGCGCAGGCTTGGTAAAGTTGGCGACGTTGTAGATGACCGGTTTCGTTCCAAGCAGCTTTGACTGATTCACGAATGTCGACATCCAGGCGCCGCCTGATTTGTTGTCCCGCTTGAAATAGTCGAAATACGCCATTCCGAGCTGCGAACCGTCCTTGTCGAACACGTCGAATACGCGCACGTCCGGCTGATAGACGAGAATGTCGTGCCGCTCCTTGAACGTTAGCCCATAGAGCTTGTTCGCCGCGTAGAAGACGCCGTTCTGCAAGACGTTGTTCAGTTCGAAATAGGGCTTGATCTCCTTTTCGTCGATATCGAACTTCGCCTTGCGGACCTGCTCGGAATAGAATTCCCAATCCCATGGTTTGAGCGCGAATTTTCCACCCTGTTTGTCGATGAGGGTCTGGATGTCCTTCGCTTCCTCGGCCGCCTTGGCGCGCGTCGCCGGCGCGAGCTGACCCATGAATTTCAGGACCGCGTCCGGCGTCTTCGCCATCTGGTCGTATAGAACGTAGGCCGCATAGTTGGGATAACCGAGGAGCTTTGCCTTGTCGGCGCGAATCTTGGCGAGTTCCGCGATCAGGGCGCGCGTGTCGTTCTTGTTGCCCTTCTCGGCGCGCGTCCATGAATTGTCGAACAGTTTCTGGCGCACGTCACGGTCGGAGAGCGAGGCAAGCACGGGCTGCTGCGTCGTGTTCTGCAGCGGAATGACGAACTTGCCCTCGAGCTTGCGCGCCTTCGCGGCCTGCTGCGCGGCGGCGATTTCCTGATCGCTGAGACCGGCAAGCGACTTCCTGTTGTCCACGATCAGCGCGCCGGCCTTGGCCGCGGCCACGAGCTTCTGCTGGAACGCGGCTTCGAGCGAGGCGTCACGCTTGTTGAGTTCGCGCAGTTTCGCCTTATCGGCGTCCGAGAGATTGGCGCCGTCATGCACGAACTGCATGTAGTCGAGCTTGAGGACCTGGAGGGATTCGGGGTCGAGCTTCAGCGAATCGCGCGCGTCATAGACGGCCTTTACGCGCTTGAAGAGCTTCGGGTTCAGAAGGATCGCGTCCTGATGGGCAGCGAGCTTCGGCGCGACGTCCGTCTGCGTCTTGTCGAGCGTGTCGTTGGTGTTGGCGCCGACGACCGCCGAAAAAGCGAGATTCACCCGATCCAGCATCCGGCCGGATTTCTCGAACGTCACGATCGTGTTCTCGAAGGTGGGCGGTGCGGGATTGTTCGCGATTTGCTCCATTTCCGCGATCTGCTGCTTCATCGCCTCTTCGAAGGCCGGCTGATAGTCGCTGTCCTTGATGCGGTCGAAGCGCGGCGCCTGCAGCGGCAGGGCGCTCGGCTCGGCAAAGGGGTTGGGCGCAGCCTGCGCGGTTCTGGAGGATGACGACACGGCGGCGAGGATAAAGGCTGCGGCAACGCCGAGGCAAAGCGGATGCAAGCGAAGCATGGGGTCCCCTTCAGGAATAGCCGTCACGACTGGTCGAGGCGGGGGGATACTGTAGCGGCTGCCGTTTGACCCGGCTACAGGACCGGGGGGCGGACGCGTTCAGATTCTGGTGAACGACAGGTTCGTTCGCCACCCCGGAATGGCACTCCGGCGGCGGCGTTTCAGGGCGGCGCGAAGACGCGCACAATACCCAACGCAATCAACGACTGCCCCGGCTTTGCAGCCCGAAGCGATCGCCTCATCGATGCTTGAAACTCGGGGACAGCACGGGCTGCCCCCGAGCCAATCCCTACTGGGGATTGCTGCCCGATCCGCCTGACGTCGCACCACCCGACATCGAGCCGCTTGGCTGCGGTGCGGGCTGGGTTTGCTGCGTTTCGGATGATTGATAGTTGGTTGACGGCGCCGGTGCTGGTTCCGCGGCTGGCGGCGGGGCTGGCGGCGGAGTTTCTTTCGTCGCGCATCCGGCCAGAGCGGCCGAGACCATAAGCCCGCCGATCACGGCAGTTACCGATTTGTGCAGAGTCATGACTCATTCTCCTCTGCCCGCTCGACGGCAATAAAACGCAAAGACCAATTGCCCGTTCCGCGCCAAGATCGGTTCCGAATACCGGAATAGCGGCCGCGCGCCTCGCCCCAGCTGCCGTTCCCGCTGCGATTCCGCCGGGAACCCGCGCCATCGGCAGCATCGCGCGGACGGTGCCAGGCTGTAGTAGTGTTCGTTCGTGCCTGCGGTGGAGAAGCCAGATGTACCATCCTGGAAATCGCGAGCTTCAGGATCGCTTCGGCAGCCGTGCACTCGCGGACCGCCTGGTCGAGCGTACGCGACGATCGGAATTCACCGACGACGACCGCGCCTTCATCGAGAGCGTGCCGTTCTTCTTTCTTGCAACCGCCGATCTCGATGGCAGGCCCGATTGCTCCTTCAAGGGCGGATCGCCTGGATTCGCGAGAGTGGTTGCGCCCGATCTTCTCGTATTTCCAGATTATGACGGCAACGGCATGTTCAAGAGCCTCGGCAATATCCGCGTCAACCCGCATGTCGGACTCCTGTTCATTCGGGTCGGCGAGAACCGCGGACGCCGGCGAGGCAATGGCCGCGCACTTGTTACCTTCGACGACGCCGCCAACGCGTCAATGCCCGGGGCGCAGGCGCTTGTGCGCGTGACACCGGAACACATTTTCCCGAATTGCCCGCGCTACATCCCCCACTTCGAGATGAAGGAAGAGTCGGTCTACGTGCCGAGGGCCGGACAGGCGCCAGTCGAGCCCGCCTGGAAAGGCTTCGATGCGTTCAAGGACGTCGTGCCGCCGCGGGCCCGTTGAACCGCTCTCGCGCCGACCGCTCGCAGGCAACGTCAAGCAACGGGAACCGAAAGCGACAGGCCGACCTTTGCGCGATCGAGAACAACGAGCGTTTCGTAGCGCATGACATTCTCGTTGGATTCGAAGGACCGCCGCGCGAATTCACCATATTCCTCCATGCTGCGAGCAGTGACAACAAGAACGAAGTCGCTGGAACCCGTCACCTGATAGCATTGTTGCACCTGCGTCAGCCGGATCATCTCGCGTTTGAAGCGGGAGAGACTGGCAGCGGGTGCGGGCCGCGACACCATCGTCAGAAGCACGACGCAGGTGATCAGGACTCCCGTTGCGCCGGGGTCCAGAACCGCGATCTCGCTGCGGATCGCGCCCGTGCTTCTGAGCCGCTTGATGCGGCGCTGCACGGCGGCTGCAGACAACCCCACTTCCGAACCAATCGATTCTGCGATGCGGCGCGTGTCCAACTGATAGAGCGCGAGAATTTTGCGGTCGATGCGGTCCATGTGCTGGCTCCCACCAGATTGCGGCCAAACCGCAGGACAGTGGCTCTTTTTGCGGGAAAGCGACATGGATTTGCGGCTAACCTCCCGCAACGACCGCAGCCTGGAGAGCGCACATGCCGTTCCTTGTTCGCCTTGCCATTCTCGCCTTCGCGACCGGTTCTCTGCTTTCCTGCGCTTCGGGTCGCGGTCCCACATCACCACCCGATCTGCATGACGGCTTTCTGGTCGCCCCGGCGACCGCGACAGGACTCGATCCCGCGCCACTCTCTGATCTGAGGGATGCGGTCGCTCGCGGCGACTACCCACATACCACGAGCGTGCTGATCGTCCTCAACGGCAGGCTCTCCTATGAAGACTATTTCGGAGAGGGCAGCGCGCGTTTGCTGAACGACACGCGCTCGGCAACGAAGTCCATTACCGCTCTTGGCGTGGGCGCGGCCATTGGCGACGGCGCGATATCCTCGCAGCACGCGCGCGCCTTCACTCTTCTCGCCGACCTTCGGCCATTCCGGAACGATACGCCCGACAAGCAGGCGACAACCATCGAGGACTTGCTGACCATGTCGTCCGCGCTGGACTGCAACGACGACGACGACAAGAGTCCCGGCAATGAAGACAACATGCATCCTCAACCCAACTGGTCGCGCTGGGCCGTCGACCTTCCAACGGCGCCCGGCTACAGACGCGATGCTTCCGGGCTCGGTCCATGGCGCTACTGCACGACGGGCGCATTCCTGCTCGGGCAGATTCTTCAGCGCGCTGCGCATCAGCCCGTCGATCAATACATCGAGAACAGGATTCTGCGTCCTCTCGGAATTACGGAGTGGGAATGGCCGCATTCGCCGGCCGGCGAGATCATGACCGGCGGCGGGTTACGGCTCAGATCGCGGGACCTCGCGAAAATTGCGTGGATGCTGGCCGATGATGGCCGCTGGGAAGGCAGGCAAGTCGTGCCGGCATCATGGGTGGATGCGGCACTCACGGTCCGGCGCAATGCCTATCCCGGCCAGAACTACGGCTACTTCTTCTGGCAGCGAGACTACAGGACAGCCTGCGGGCCTGTCGCAGGCTGGTACATGGCAGGCAATGGAGGCAACGCGATAGTCGTGTTGAGAGATCTGCGCACCGCAATCGTCGTTACGCGCACGAATTATAATACGCACGGCATGCACCAGCAAACCACGGATCTGCTCGAGCGCTTCGTGCTCCCGGCGTTGCCGTGTGCGACGGGCGCCCGCGCCCAGAAAGCCGGGCTTTAAACGTCGATCGGTCGCGGTCACGCCATCGTGTACGTGCGCGGTTGCGTGCGGCATGTAGGATGCTCGGCCATTTGTGGAACGGGGACGTCGTGATGACGCGCATCCTGATCGCAGCTTTTTCCATGGCGCTGGCCACTTTCACCGCGCAGGCGGCGGCTGCAGCAGCGCCGGACTACATTGCCAAAGCGCTTGCCGATCCGTCGCGTCCCGCCGACGATCGCAAGTTCGACGACCGGCGAAAACCTGCGGAAATCCTCGCCTTCGCGGGTGTGAAGCCCGGCGAGACCGTCGGGGAATACCTTCCGGGCGGCGGCTACTACACGCGCCTGCTGAGCGACATCGTCGGCCCGAACGGCAAAGTCTATGCACTCGAGACCACGACTTGGGGAGAACAAAATATCGACGCCACCAAAGCGGCGTTGAAGGGGCCCGGGCGCAGCAATGTCCGGCTCGATCTGGCGCCGCTCGGAACCTTTCACCTGCCCGAAAAGGTCGACCTGTTCTGGACGACGAACAACTATCACGACCTGCACATTCCGAAATACGCAAAGGTCGATATGGCGCAGTTCAACAGGCTCGTATTCGATTCGTTGAAGCCGGGCGGCATCTATTTCATCGTCGATCACGCCGCTGCGGCGGGCACGGGCGCAAGCGACTCGCCCAAGCTTCACCGGATCGAGAAATCGGTGGTCATCAAGGAAGTCACTGCCGCAGGCTTCAAGCTCGTCGGCGAAAGCGACCTGCTCGCCAGTCCCGCCGACGACCACACCAAGTCGGTCTTCACTCCCGCGCTTCGCTTCAAAACCGATCAGTTCATCCTGAAATTCGCCCGGCCGTAGCGCTCGCCACAGACCGCCAGCGATCGACGCACCGCAGATTGCCCGACTCGAGACGGCCGACTTTCATGCCCGCGCGGTCGTCGGGTCGATCATCTTGGACACTTCGGTGACTTTCGTGGCCGGAAAGCCGCTCATTTCCGCATGCTTGCGGATGATCGCCTCGTCCTTCGCCAGATACACGCAGAACGTCTTGTCCGCTGCCACGTAGGACTCTACCCATTGAATGTCGGGCGCAAGCTCGGCGAGCACCGAATTGGACTTCTGGGCTGCACCCCTCAGCGTCTCGCGCTCCGCACTCCCGATCTGGGGAATGTCGCGTTCAATAATGAATTTTCGCATTCTGCGCTCCATTGCAAATGTCGGGAGACGTTAGTGGGGCGTAGTGCGCCTTTCAATGCGGCAGCAGGAAGCCCGCGCCGTCCGCAATCCAGTGCGCCAGCATGTTGGCCCAGAGGTTGCGCCGCCACAGATAGAGCGCCGTCAGCACGACGCCTCCATAACCGGCTACGATCAACTGCGCTGCACCCCAGCTCGAAAGATGGGCATAGGTGAAGGCCGCCCAGGAAATCAGCGCCGCCAGCACGCGGCTGCCGGCAAGCTCGGTCAGCCTCTCGATCGGATAGCCACGGAACAGCAATTCCTCGGCGACGGCGGCGCGGGTGACCAGCATCAGCCGGTACCAGAACGGAGTCGCCAGAAGGTAGCTCATGGCGCTGGCATTCATCGTCAGATGCAGCGCCGGAAACACCACGTTGTAGATGAAGACGATTCCCGCAACCATCAGAACGCCCGCGATGGCCGCGAGCACGAGATCGAGAATTTTCGGTTTGCGAAATCCGATCGATGCGAAGGAACGCCGTTCAACAAACGCGACATAGGCGAGAGCGACGACGACCGCTACCCACCACAGGACTTCGTTTCCGACGAGCCGTCCCAACCCGCTATAGGCGCGGCCCCAGGTGCCGAGCGGCAGCAAACCCACGCCAAGCGTGAACAGGAGGCCTACGAGGATCTGTGTGCGTCGTGCGGTCATGGTGTTATTTGGGCCGATCTATTTTCTTGTTCGTTGTGGGCGCGGCACAAGTTCGCCGCCGCAATTGGGGCAGCGAGCGTTCATCTCCTCCGAGCAGGCGCGGCAAAACGTACATTCGTAAGAACAAATCCGTGCATCGGCGCTGTCCTTCGGCAGCGCCGCGCGGCAACGCTCGCAGGCTTCGCGCATCTCCAGCGGCATCGCCGGATCAATCCCGCTTCATCAGCGTATTGAGGTTGATCGAAGGTCCCTCCGCGAAAATTGCAGAATTTCCATCGTGCAGGAACGCCTCGGCCAGCTGGTGCGTCTTCCCGAGCACAACCTTGCCCAGACCCGTACCCGCGCTCAGCCGGCGCACGCCGAGGCTCTTCAGCTTCGCGGCATCGGGAAGCCCGGGCCAGGCGAGCAGGTTGAGCGGCAGTTTCACCTCGCGAACCAGATTGGCAATGAGAGACTCCTCCGCCGCACCCGGAACGAAGATCGAGCTGGCACCTGCCTGCGCGTAGCGTCGTGCCCTTTCAACCGTTTCCTTATATGCCGCCTCGCCTTCCGCGAGCTGACGCAAATAGACATCGATACGCGCATTGATCCACAGCCCTACGCCCGCGCGTTGGGCGACGGTGTTGAGCCGCTCGATCTTTGCGCAGAGCAGGTCGGGTGAATCGCGCCCGTCCTCGATATTCACTCCTACCGCGCCCGCATCGAGAATGCGCTGCGCAAACTCGCCTGCGGACTCCGCGTCGGGCGCGTAGCCCGCCTCGATATCAGCAGAAACCGGCACGCCGACCACGCGCACGATCTCCCGCACCGTCGTCAGCAAGGCTTCCTGCGGTAACGCTTCGCCGTCCGGATAGCCATGAGCCCAGGCGACAGCCGCGCTCGAAGTGGCGATCGCCTTCGCGCCTGCCTGTTCGATGATTCGCGCGCTGCCGGCGTCCCAGGCGTTGGGCAGGATCAGGAGCCCGTCGCGATGCAGTTCGGCGAACAGGCGGGCATTTTCGGATGTGCTCACGCGGATGCCTCCAGCTGGAATTCCTTTGCGCAATGCCGCGCCTCATGTTCAAGGAGCCATTTCTTGCGCGGCAATCCGCCGCCGAAACCCGTCAGCGTTCCGTCGCTGCCGATGACGCGGTGGCAGGGCACCACGATCGCGATGGGATTGGAGCCGTTGGCGAGACCCACCGCGCGCATGGCTTTCGGCTCGCCGATCTTGCGGGCGAGTGCGCCATAACTCGTGGTCGTGCCAACCGGAATCCCGCGAAGGGCTTTCCACACCTTGTTCTGGAACGGCGTGCCCTGGAAGCGGACGGGAATGGATTCGAGCGCGGCCATATCGCCCTCGAAATAGGCTTTCAGCTTCAAAGCGAATCCGAACGGATTCCGTTTGGCGGCAGGCGTTGCGCCCGGGAACAGCCGCTTGAATTCGCGCGACCAGTAGTCGTCGCCCTTGTCGAACGACAGCATCCGCAATTTGCCCGACTCATCCGCCACGATTACCAGGCGGCCCACCGGGGACTCGATCCGGTCGTAAAAGAGATTTTCGCGTTCAGACATAAGCATTGCTCCTTTTGTCTCCATCGGCGGCCCACAGATGTTGCGCGGCATAGGCGCGCCAGGGCCGCCAGGCCTCCGCCCGCTCGTTCAGTGCCTTGGGTGAAAGCCGTTTGCCGTTCGTCGTCAGCGCGCGCAGCAGGCCCACATCAGCAGAGGGAAAGGCATCGCTGTCGCGCAGCGCCCTCAACGCCCAATATTGTGCCGTCCATTCGCCGAATCCCGGCAATGCGAGAAGACGCGCGAGAACGTCGTCTTCGGCGCCGCGGGATTCGAGCAATCGGGGATTCGCCACGACCGCGCGCGCCAATGACTGAAGCGCTGCAATACGCGCGCGCGGCATGCCCATGCCCGAAAGATCGGCTGCCGCCAATTGCTGCGCCGTCGGGAACACGTATTTCAGCG
This sequence comes from Rhizomicrobium sp., assembly GCA_036495845.1. GTDB lineage: Bacteria > Pseudomonadota > Alphaproteobacteria > Micropepsales > Micropepsaceae > Rhizomicrobium. The sequence continues at coordinate 38,875 of DASXMF010000061.1, read as the reverse complement.
CCGGATGGCCCGCTGCATTCGGCGACACCGACGAGCCCGCAATCTCGACAAGTCTGCCGGCGAGCGTGCGCGCGGCGCCGACCGTGATCTGCTGACCGAGGACGGCGCGCACCGCGAGCTCGAATCCGTCCCAGGCGCCGGGCATACGCAGACCCGGGCGTCGGGCGATCAGGGGTGCGAGTCCGGCATCGCCGGAAAGATGCGCGCCGATCACGTCGACATCCGCGTCGAGGTCGAACATGCGCCGCAGCCGGCCGACGACGGACAGCAATGCCCGCAACCGGGGAAGCCGTATCGTCGCGATGAGGCAATTCTCGCCAGGCGCGACCTCCACACTCCCCGTCGCTCCGTCGAGAGCAATCGTGCGGCGATAGCGGCCACGCTCGACGATTTCGACGCCCGGAATTGCGCGCGCGGCGAAGAAGGCGAGGATCGAATCCCAATCGTAGGGAGGACGGTAGCCGAGGCGCAGGGTCACGAGCGACGGTTCGGCGTCCGCGCTCCGCAGCACGCGCAGATCGCGTGGCGCACGGCGGTAGAGCTTGCGGAAGGCATCGTTGAAGCGGCGCACACTGCCGAATCCGGACACTTCCGCCACCTGCGCCATCGAAAGCCGGGTTTCCTGGATCAGCTGTTTGGCGAAGAGGATGCGCCGGGTCTGGGCGACCGCGATCGGCGGCACGCCCAGATGCTTGTCGAACAGGCGGCGCAACTGGCGTTCGCCAACTCCCAATTTGTCGGCCAGCGTGGTCACGCCGGAATCGCCGCCGTCGAGCGCGCCTTCGGCGATGAGCGCGAGCGCTCGCGACACCGTATTGGAGGTTCCGCGCCAGGCGGCGGCATCGGGAGAGATTTCCGGCCGGCAACGCAGGCAGGGGCGGAATCCCGAGGTTTGTGCTGCGGCGGCGCTCGGAAAAAACCGGCAATTCTCGCGCTTGGGCGTGCGTGCGGGACAGATCGGACGGCAATAGATGCCCGTGGTCGCGACGCCGACAAAGAGACGGCCATCGAAGCGCACGTCTCGCGCGGAGAGAGCGCGGTAGCAAACGTCGTCTGGCGGGAAGTTCATGTTCATGGGTCGTATATAGTGCACGAGCGCGCCCGAGTCTGGCCATTTTCGGACGTGATCGTCCGGACTAGGCGTCGTAGCTGAGAGCGACTTCGTTGCTGGTCGGCACCGCTTGGCAGGTGAGCACGTATCCCTGCCCGATTTCGGATTCGCTCAGGCCGTAATTCTTCTTCATCTCGACCGTGCCCGACAGGATTTTCGCGCGGCAGGTCGTGCAGACGCCGCTCTTGCAGGCATAGGGCGCAGGCAATCCCGCCGCCTGCACGCTTTCCAGGATGTTGCCTCGGCCCACATCGAAGCGGATGCGCGAGCGGCGGCCGTCGAGCGTGACGAGCAGATTCGTGCCCGCCGCCTTCTGCTGCAAGGCTTCGTTGCGCGCGACCTGTTCGGCCGAAAGCGCGCTGGTCGTAAACCGCTCGATGAAAATGCGCTCGGCCGGTATGCCCTGCGACAGCAGCACGGCTTCCGCCGCGTCCATCATCGGGCCGGGACCGCAAATGAAGAACGCGTCGGCCGCCTTCACATCCACAAGCGAGGAGAGCACTTCCTCGCATTTCGCGCGATCCAGCCTGCCGTTGAACAGCTCGATCTCTTCGGCCTCGTTTTCGAGGAAGTGATAGACTTCGAGCCGCTCGAGATACCGGTTCTTCAACGCCGCCAGCTCTTCGAGAAACATGATCGAGGCCGTGTCGCGATTGCCGTAGAGCAAGGTGACGCGGCCCCCCGGTTTCGTATGCAGCACCGTCTTGAGAATCGAAATGACCGGCGTGATGCCGGAGCCGCCGGAAAGAGCGACATAGTGCGGCGCGGGCCCGTCACCGTCGGGCAGGACGAAGCGCCCCATGGGCGGCAACACGTCGATCGTCTGGCCTTCGCGCAGATTGGCGTTGGCCCAGGTGGAGAATTTTCCCGCCGGCATCTGCTTGATCGCGATACGCATTTCGTTTTCGGACGGCGCCACGCAAACCGAATAGGTACGGCGCATGTCTTCGCCGTCGATCTCCGTTTTCAGCGTGAGATGCTGTCCGGCCTGGAAGGCGAACGCCTCGCGCAAATCCTCGGGCACGTCGAAGCGAAGCGAGACGGCGTCGGCCGTTTCGCGGCGGACTTCTGCGATCTTCAGCGCATGAAACTCGCGATTGAGCGACATGCGGCCGTCAATGACATTTGAAGCGGTCGAAAGGCTCGCCGCAGGAAAGGCAACGATGGAGCGATTTGCAGGGTGTCGAGCCGAAGCGGCTGATTTCTTCGGTTCGCAGCGAGGCGCAACGCGGACATGTGGGCGTCTCGTGCTTCAGGCTGTGCCGGTCAGCGCCGCGGGGTGGAGGCGCGATGCCATAGGCGCGGAGCTTTTCGCGGCCCGCATCGCTGATCCAATCGGTCGTCCATGCCGGCGACAGCACGGTTTCGACTTTCATCCGGGTGAGGCCGGCGCGATCGAGCGCCGTCCGTATGGCGGATGCGATCGCCACAGTCGCAGGGCAACCCGTATAGGTTGGCGTGATCACCAGCGTGTTTTCGCGAACGTCGCGCACGATGCCGAGATCGACCACGGAGACACAGGGAATCTCGGGATCGGGTACGTCGCTCAATATTTCGAGCACACGCTCCCGAAGGCTTTGCGAGTGGGAACGGCCGGCGGCGCTCACCACGCTGCTCCCGGATAAGCGCGCGGCAGGAATTGCATCTCGGAAAGCAGATGGCCGAGATGCTCGGAATGATGACCGGATCGGCCGCCTTTTGATCCGCGTCGCATTGGCGGGAGTTCGAGCTTCGCTTCGGCGAGCGTGCGCGCGATGCGCGCATCCCATTCCGGCCTGAGCGACGGCGCACCGTCGCCCGGATCGAACAATTCATCAACGAAGCGCCACATCCATTCGAGGCCGGCAATCGCTCGGCGGCGGCTTTCTTCCGTACCGTCGCCAAGGCGCACGATCCATTGGCTGGCAAACCGCGCGTGATAGGCGATCTCCTTCACCGCTTTGCCGCCGATTGCAGCGAGGCGGGGTTCCGGCGCGGCGGCGATTTCCCGCATCAGCAACTCCTGCCAATTCGAGAACAGAAACTGCCGCGCGATGGTCTGCGCAAAATCGCCGTTCGGCTGTTCCACGAGCAGGCAATTGCGGAAATCCAGGACGTCGCGATGAAAGGCAAGCGCATCGGCGTCGCGGCCCTCGCCTTCCACTTCGCCCGCAAGGCCGAGGAAATACGTCGCCTGGCCAAAGAGATCGAGACCGATATTTGCGAGCGCCAGATCAAGCTCCAGCATCGGCGCATGACCGCACCATTCCGACAGTCGCTGGCCGAGGATGAGCGCATCGTCGCCCAGCCGCACGCAGTGGTGAAACAGTATTTTCTCTTCGTCCTGCATCAGATGTTCTTCACGTTCTCGGGGATCGTGTAGAACGTCGGATGGCGATAGACCTTGTCCGCGGCAGGCTCGAACAACGCCTCGGCCTCGCCGGGATCCGAGGCCGTGATCGCAGATGAGGGAACCACCCACAGGCTGATTCCCTCCATGCGGCGCGTATAGGTATCGCGGGCCGCTTCCAGCGCCATGCGCGCATCCGCGGCGTGAACGCTGCCGACATGCTTGTGTGCGAGGCCGTTCTTTGCCCGCACGAAGACTTCCCAGAGCGGCCATTCCTTGTTCATCGCCTCACTCCGCGGCCTCGCGGACCGTTTGTTTGGCCGCATGCGCAAGCGCCGCTTCGCGCACCCAGGCGCCATCTTCCCACGCGCGCACGCGCGCGTTCACACGTTCTTTCGCGACCGGGCCTTCTCCGCGCACGACCGCGTAGAATTCCTCCCAGTCGATCTCTCCGAAATCGTAGGAGCCCCGCTCGCCGTTCCATGTGAGCGCGGGATCGGGCATGCGAAGGCCAATGGCTTCGGCCTGCGGCACCGTCACGTCGACGAATTTCTGCCGGAGTTGGTCGTTCGTTTCGCGCTTGATGCGCCAGCGGATCGACTGCGCGGAATTGGGAGAGTTGTCGTCCGGCGGCCCGAACATCATCAGCGACGGCCACCACCAGCGGTCGAGCGCGTCCTGCGCCATGCGTTTTTGCTCGGCCGACCCTCCGGCAAGCGTCATCATGATTTCGTAGCCCTGCCGCTGGTGAAAGCTCTCCTCCTTGCATATGCGCACCATCGCGCGCGCATAGGGACCATAGGACGTCCGCTGCAGCGGCACCTGGTTCATGATCGCCGCGCCATCGACAAGCCAGCCGATCGCGCCGATGTCGGCCCAGGTCAGAGTCGGGTAATTGAAGATCGTCGAATATTTCGCGCGGCCGGAATGCAGCGCCTCGATCATCTCGTCGCGGCTGGTGCCCAATGTCTCGGCCGCCGCGTAGAGATAAAGTCCGTGCCCGCCCTCGTCCTGCACCTTGGCGAGCAGCACCGATTTGCGCCGCAGGCTCGGCGCACGGCTGATCCAGTTTCCTTCGGGCAGCATGCCCACGATCTCGGAATGCGCATGCTGGGAAATCTGCCGGACCAACGTCTTTCGATAGGCTTCCGGCACCCAGTCCTTGGGCTCGATGAAATCATCGGTGGCGACGCGCGCCTCGAAGGCCGCGAGCCGCTCGGGATCTTCGCCGGCCGTGGGCGCAGCTGCGGGTTTCGTGTTCTTGTCGCTCAGCTCCGTCGTGTACATGAGCCGAAAGTCCCTTCCAAAATCCGTGGGTATCTTACCTTAGCAATAAATCGAACGTCTGGTCAATTAATTGCCTGCAGCGAATCCCGCCTCACAGTGACAGATTCTGAACGGCACGGATTGCCAGAATCAAACGTGGCCCTATCTCAAGTCATCGGCGATCCAATACGAAGCCTCCGGCATGAGGCTTTCGGGCGCTATTTCTAGTCCCAGCCCGAGATTGCCGAGTACCATCAGGGTTGGGCTCTGCAAATATCCGCTGAACCATTCATCTTCACTTTCGGCAACTGGACAAAAGGTGAAGTACGCGAACTCAATACCCGATCTGTCGGCGTTCAGGATCGGTCCGATCGCATTGTGGGCAAGAAGAAAACTTCTCACTTCTGCATCAAGGCTATCGAAGCGAAAGCGATATAAGGGCGATTTGTACGACCACCTGTCTACATCCGGAATGCGACGCTTGAGTCCGACCGCACTGTATATGCCGTTTGGTATTGCTGCAGCGCCTACCAAGGGCCGCAGTCCCGCTGAGTTACCGCATACGTTTATGGTGCCAAGAATACGCATCTGCATCCATGCCTAACGTGAAAATTGACCGTCATAATCTTCTATCCTAAGCCTAAACGGCGCGGAGCCAAGCCGCGCATACAAGGTCGGTGCGGCGATGGCCTATGACACGATCCTCCTTGATATCGCGAACGGAGCTGCCAAGCTCACGCTGAACCGCCCTGACCGTCTCAATAGTTTCAATGTCGAAATGCACCGGGAAGTTGCCGCGGCGCTTTCGCGTGTCGAGCAGGATCCGGAAATTCGCGCGCTGCTCATCACCGGCGCCGGCCGCGGTTTCTGCGCAGGCCAGGATCTTTCCGACCGCGCGGTTGCGCCTGGCGTGGACGGCGTCGATCTGGGCGAGTCGCTGGAGAACCGTTACAATCCGCTGATCCGCCGGCTGATCGGATTGCCGAAGCCCGTGGTTTGCGCGGTGAACGGCGTGGCGGCGGGCGCCGGCGCCAACATCGCTTTCGCCGCCGACATCGTTCTTGCGGCGAGAAGCGCGAAGTTCATCCAGTCCTTCTCCAATATCGGACTCGTGCCCGATTCCGGCGGCACCTGGATCCTGCCGCGCCTCGCCGGACAGGCGCGCGCGCTTGGGTTGGCACTCACCGGAGAGCCGCTCGGCGCCGAGAAGGCCGAGAACTGGGGCCTCATCTGGCGTGCGGTCGATGACGACCAGTTGGCGGGCGAAGCCGAGAAGCTGATCGAACGCCTGGCTTCCGGGCCGACGCGCGGCTACGCGGCAATCAAGATGGCGATGCGCAGGGGCTGGCTCGCCGGGCTCGACGATCAGCTCGATCTCGAGCGCGATCTGCAGCGCGAACTGGGACGCTCCGGCGATTACCGCGAAGGGGTCGCAGCCTTCACGGAAAAGCGCAAGCCGAGCTTCTCGGGGAAATAGCCTCACGCGGATTCGCGGGGAAAAAGAGATTCACAATGAGCCGGTGAGACAGTGAGAAGAGTGAGAAATAATCGCGCGCGCTTTGCACGCACAATAAATTCTCACTGCCTCACTGTCTCATTGTTCAAATATTTTCCGTGGCTCCGCGCCTCCGCGTGCTAAAATGTCTTCCCGCCAACGAATACCGCTCGGGTCAGGAGCAGAAACATGATCACGCTGCATAGCTATGCGCTCGATCGCTGGATCGCGCCGGAACCGCCGGTCACGGAAATTGCCTCGGCCGTGACGGGCGCTACCGTGGCGGAAATCGGCACCACGATCCGCGATTTCGGTGGCATGCTCGCGCATGCGCGCGAAATGGGCGGGCCCGCTCTTCGCAAAATGACCTTTCACGAGCGCGCGAAAATCCTCAAAGGACTCGCCGAAGCCGTGATGGCGCGAAAGGAAGAACTCTACGAATTGTCGTTCGAGACGGGAGCGACGCGTTCCGACGGCTGGATCGACATTGAGGGCGGAGCGGGAACGCTGTTCGCCTACGCCTCGAAAGGGCGGCGCGAGCTTCCCAACGATACGATCGTCTCCGAGGGCGCGATCGAAGCTCTCTCAAAACGCGGCACGTTCATCGGCCAGCATGTGATGACCCCGCTTCAGGGCGCGGCCCTGCACATCAACGCGTTCAATTTTCCCGTGTGGGGCATGCTCGAGAAGCTCGCGCCGACGCTGCTTGCGGGCGTGCCCGCTATCGTCAAGCCGGCAAGCGCCAGCGCCTATGTTGCAGAAGCCGCGTTTCGCATTCTGATCGAAGCCAATCTGCTGCCGAAAGGCGCGCTGCAGCTGATCGTGGGGCCGATCGGCGACCTGTTCGATCATCTGGGCGGCCAGGACGTCGTGTCCTTCACTGGCTCGGCGACGACGGCGGAGAAACTCCAGTGCCATCCGGTCATCGCGCGCGAAAGCGTGCGCTTCATCGCCGAACGTGATTCGCTCAATGCGGCATTGCTCGCGCCCGACGCTGCTCCAAATTCGCCCGAATTCGACCTCTTCGTCCGCGAGATCGTGCGCGAGATGACGGCGAAGGCAGGCCAGAAATGCACGGCGATCCGCCGCGCTCTCGTGCAATCGACGGCGATCGACGCCGTGGAAGCTGCGCTCAAGCAGGCGCTCTCGGGCGTCGTGGTCGGCGATCCGCGCGTGGAAGGCGTGAAGATGGGTTCGCTCGTCAGCCTGTCGCAACGCGCCGATGTACGCGAGAAGATCGGCGAACTGTCACGAGAGGCGCGAATCGTGTTCGGCGATCCCCTGCGTGTCGACGCGCGCGGCAGCGACGACTCGAAAGGCGCCTTCCTTTCTCCCGTTCTCCTGCGCTGCGACACGCCATTGCAAGCGGCGCGCGTGCACGACACCGAGCCGTTCGGTCCGGTGGCAACGTTGATGCCGTACAATGATCTGAACGAAGCCGTGACACTCGCCAATCGCGGCAAGGGTTCGCTGGTTATGTCGCTCTTCACTTACGACCCTTCCGTTGCGCGCGAAGTGCTGACCGGCGCGGGCGCGTTTCATGGGCGCCTGCTCATCGTCGACCGCGATTGCGCGAAGGAGTCGACCGGCCACGGCTCGCCCCTGCCCGCTCTCGTGCATGGGGGGCCTGGCCGCGCGGGCGGCGGCGAAGAGATGGGCGGATTGCGAGGCGTGTTCCACTACATGCAGCGGACAGCCCTGCAGGGCTCGCCGCGCATGCTCGCCGGCATCACGAAGAGCTGGATGGCGGGTGCGCCGGAAGCGCGGGAGGGTCCTCATCCCTTCCGGCTCAACTTCCGCGAGATCGAACCGGGAAAAACCCTGGTCACGGAGCCGCGCACGGTCACGCTCGACGATATCGAGCATTTCGCGCATTTCACCGGCGACACCTTCTACGCGCACATGGACGAGGCCGCGGCCGCAGCGAATCCGTTTTTTGGCGGACGCGTCGCCCATGGCTATCTGCTGCTGGCGTTCGCCGCGGGCCTCTTCGTCGATCCCGCGCCCGGACCCGTGCTCGCCAATTATGGACTCGACAATCTGCGCTTTCTGAAGCCGGTGAAGCCGGGCGACGCGATCCGCGTGCAGCTCACCGCCAAATCGAAAACGCCGCGCAACGCGGAATATGGCGAAGTGCGCTGGGCCGTAACGTTGACCAATCAAACGAACGAAACGGTCGCGACCTACGAGTTGCTGACCATGAACGCGATGTGATGGCAATCGCGCACTTCTCAAAATGTGGTGCTCTGGTACTCGGCGTGTCTCGCGAATAAATTCTCGGTACATAGCCCCCTCCACCGCTTCGCGGTCCCCCTCCCCCACACTCCGCTCTGCTGCGTGCGGGGGAGGAAAGAGTAAGGGGCGTTCCAATACTTTTCCTCCCCCGTGCGCAGCATGGGGGAGGTGCCGCGAAGCGGCGGAGGGGGCAAACGGCGCGAAACCCTGCTTGCAAACCGACTGGTAGTTGGCGTTCCTCCCTCCTCTTCGCGTCAGTTCCACCCTTCCAGCACCTCGACAAACCGCGTCAGCCAGGCGTTGCACTGATGCGCGTCGAGAACGCGATGATCGATGGTCAATGTGACATACGCCATCGGCCGGATTTCGATTCTGTCCTGGCCGGAATCCTCACGCACGATCGCGCGTTTCTGGAGCTTGCCGATCCCGAGAATTGCCGATTGCGGCTGGTTGATGATGATGGGCGCCGCGAGCAGCGACCCGGATGTGCCGTGGTTGGAAATCGTGAAGGTTCCGTTCTGCACATCGGCAGGCGCGAGCGTCCCCGACCGCGCCTTGTCCGTGAGTTCTGTCAATCGTTGTGCAATCTCAAAGAGCGTGAGCGTCTGTGCGCGATGAATAACGGGCACGATCAGCCCCTTGTCGCCCAGAGCCGTGCCGATACCGATATTGAGGTCGTCGTAAATCTCGATCCGGTCCTCGAACCAGCGCGAATTGACCGGCGGGACTTCCTTCATCGCAGCCACGCAGGCCGAAACGAAATAGGCCGTGAAGGTCAGGTTGGCGCTGCGGCGCCTGAAATCTTCCTTTTGCGCGCTGCGATGGGCAATGATCGCGCTGAAATCCGCTTCGAACAGCGCGGTGACATGGGGCGCCGTCCGCAAGGATTGCGCCATGTGTTCGGCGATGCGCCGGCGCATCGAATCATGTGGCACGACTCGCGCACCTGCCATGGTGGGCCTTGCGGCGCGGCGGGCGATCTCAGCCTCGATGTCTTCGCGCGTAAGTCTCTCGCCGCTGATGGGCACCATGTTCGGGTCAAGCTTGTGTTCGGCGAGAAGACGACGGATTCCTGGAGCTAGCCCCGAAGACTGCGGCTCGGCGCCGGGCGCTTCTCGCCGTGTCAGTCCCGCTCCCGCGCGCATCGCTTTTTCGACCGGCGCCGCGCTTTCCGCAATGCGGCCGAGAATGGTGCCCGGTTCAACTTCGGCGCCCGCCTCGACGAGAATTTCGGCGAGCAAGCCTTCCGCCGTCGCGGAGATCTCGACCGCAACCTTGTCCGTCTCGATTTCGACCAGCGGTTCGTCGACGCGGACAGGCTCGCCCTGTTTCTTGAGCCAGGCCTTGAGGACGGCCTTGGTGCCTTCCTGCTCGGCGGGAACAACGATGTCGGTCGCCATCAGAAATCCATCAGCTGTTCGATTTTCGCGCGGATGCCGGCAACAGACGGCAGGGCCCATTCGAGAAGCGCAGGATTGTGGGGGCTCGGAATGTCGGGCATCGCGAGCCGCGACACCGGCGCGTCGAGGTCGAGAAAACACGATTCCGCCACCACCGCCGCGATCTCTGCTCCGAAGCCGCCGCTCAAAAGATCTTCGTGAACGATGAGGCAGCGGCGTGTCCGCTTTACCGAGGCGATGACGCATTCGCGATCCCAGGGCATCAAGGTGCGCAGATCGATCAGATCGACGGAATGAAACGTTGCAGCTTCTTCGCAACGTTCCACCATCGCGCCCCAGGTGACGATGGTCAGATCGCCTCCTTCGCGGACCACGCGCGCGATACCAAATGGCAGAACGAAATCCTCGCCCGGCCATGGCCGTCTCGCGGAAGGCGCGTCGAGCATGGCGCGATGCTCGAAGAAGATGACTGGGTCATTGCCGCGCAGAGCGCCGCGCAACAGACCCACCGCGTCTTCCGCATTGGAGGGAACCGCCACTTTCCAGCCGGGCGCGTGAACGAATTGCACCTCGTTCGTCTGGCTGTGCCAGGGATCGCCGCATTTGAAAAAGCCGACTGGCATGCGGACCACCATCGGCGCCGCGAAGCGGTTGTTGGTGCGCCAGCGCATCGTTCCGCAATCGTTGAGCTGCTCGGTCGCGGGATCCGCATATTTGCGGAACTGGATTTCGGGAACCGGCATCAGTCCCGAGAGCGCCAAGCCGACGGCGCGGCCGATGATGCCTTCCTCCGAAAGGCTCGTGTCGAATACGCGCGCCTCGCCGAATTTCTCCTGGAGACCCAGCGTGACCGCGTGCACACCACCCTTCGGTCCCACGTCCTCGCCGAAGACCAGCATGCGCGGATTGATTGAAAGCTCCTGTTCGAGCGTGCGCCGTATCGCGGTCACCATATTGATGCGTTGACCCTGAGGCTCCGGCTCGCTTCGAGCGGGCGGCGTTACATATTCACGCGTCCATTGTCCGCCTTGCGCTTGCACTTCACCGTCGAACATCACGTGGCGCGCGGTGCGATCGAGATCGGCAACAGGCCTCGCTTCGGCCTCGATGCGTGCCAATTCGACAGCTTGCGCGGCCTCCCGCGCGATTTGATCCCACTCGTCGTCGGTCAAGTCCGACGGGACGAGATGATCATGCAGTTTGGGCAAAGGATCGCGGGCGCGTTCGGCATGGATGGTCTGGTCGGATTTGTAGGTTTGAGTGTCCTGGAAGGAATGGCCTTCGAGCCGCGGCACGGTGAGCCGGAGCAACGCCGGGCCGCGCCGGCCGCGCACATGGGACACGGCTTCATCGATCAACGTCATGGTCTCCGCCGGCTCGGTGCCGTCGCCGTTCACAACGAGCAGATTCTTGAACCCCGCGAGATTTGCCGCAATGTCGCCACCGGGCGTCTGCAATGCCGAAGGAACGGAAATCCCGTAGCCATTGTCTTCGATGAAAAAGAGAAGCGGAAGGTTCAGGGTCGTCGCCATCGTCAGCGCCGACCAGAAGCCGTTGGTGGCGACGGAAGCATCGCCGCCAAGGGCCACGGCAATCGCGCTTTTGCCTGCGGACTCGCCGAGCACCGATTCCCTGTAGAGGAGAGCCTGGGCCCAGCCCGCCGTCGGAGTGAACTGCGCCCCGACGCCGCCACACATGGGCAGTGCAGACGGGCCGTGCGGGTTTGGAAAGTTGAACACGGCGCCGATGTCGCGACCGTCCGAATATCCCCCCGCCCGCGCCATCGAAGAACCGAGCGCATCTGCAATGGGTACGCCGAGCGCCAGCAAGATCGGACGGGAGCGGTAATATCCGCAAATCGCGTCGTACGGTTGGGTAAGCTGCGTGCCGAGCAGAATCTGCGCCAGATCGTGGCCGCGGGCCGAAAACTGGTAGAATATCTTGCGCTCGGGCACGAGCCTCGTTTCCTCGAGGTCGTCGAGCGCGCGCGAGATGTGCAGGAGCCGGACGACGCGGCGCCAGTCGATCGAAGGATGGGGGTCCTTCGCCAAAGCCGTCATCGCCGCCTGTTCCGCTTGAATTGCCAAATCGGTTGAATTAACCGGACGCGCGGTCGATTTTCAACCGGGGAGGCCTATGGCGCGCACTCAAGCCGCCGATTTCGAGGAGCGGCGTACAGCGATCGTCGAGTCCGCTGCACGATTGTTCGCCGAACGCGGCTTCCTGGGCGCTTCAATCGCCGAGATCGCGCAGGCGTGTGGCATCTCGAAATCCCTGATCTACCATTATTACGGGTCGAAGGAAGACATTCTGTTCGATGCGATGCATTCGCACGTCCGGGCGCTGCTCGATGCCGCTGAAGAGATTTCGGAACGACGGATGCCTGCGGCCGCGAAATTGCGCGCGCTGACGTCTGCGTTCATGGCGCTCTATATCGGGGCCGCGTCACGACAACGCGTGATGCTCAACGAGTTGCAAAGCCTGGCGAAGGGCAAGCGCGCCATCGTGGTCGGCATCCAGCGGCGCCTCGTCAATATCGTGCAGGCCGTTTTGCTCGAACTGCGTCCCGAGCTTTCCGCGCACATGCCGTTGAAGCGCCCCGCCGCCATGCTCTATTTCGGCATGATCAACTGGACCCACACATGGCTCGACCCGGAGGGCCGTGCGGATCCTGCAAGCATTGCGGAACTCGCCGCAAATCTTTTTCTGGAAGGAATGGAAAAAGGGAAGATCCCGGAATAGGTCGTCCACCGCTGGCACTTGCCAGCCGCCCGTCCCTGCCACATGGTTCCGGTCCGGGCGCGGGCAAGCTGCCCGCCCATAAGAGACGGGGACTTCAATGCCAAGCTCACTGCGTATCGCCGCTGCCGTATGCGCGGCAGCCGCGCTCACATTGGCCGGTTCGGCCAATGCCAAATCACCCAAGCATTATCGTATTTTTCCGATGACTTCGTTCAATTCCAAATTCGTGGTTCCTCCGGCCTCGGACATGAATTACTACGGGGGCTCGGTCTTTTCGAAAGTCAATCTTGTATCCGTCATGTGGAACAAGAACGTGATTTCGAACACGCAGACGCAAATCCCCCTTCTCTCCGCAGCCATCGTGAACAGCACCTATGTGGATCAGGAGGGACAATACAGCACGAAGGGCGTCGTTGCCATCAACGGCCACAAAAGCACGAACCAGGTCATCAAGCGGGGCGTCTATTTTGGCCAGGTTGTGCTCGTGCCGCACAACAATTCCAAGAATCTGACCGATGCCGACATTCAGAAGGAACTCAAGCTTCAAATCTCCAATGGGGTGCTGCCGCCGCGGAGTACGAATACGCTGTACATGATCTACTTCCCGAGCGACATCACCATCAATCTGGGTGGATCGCTTTCCTGCGTGAGCTTCGGCGCCTACCACTTCGCGACGAACGATTTGCATCTGGCGAAAAGGAGCAATATTTTCTATTCGGTGGAACCGGAGTGCAATTCTGGGTTCACCTTCCTGACCTTCGCCGCCTCGCATGAGTTCGCCGAGGCGAGCACCGACAATGTGCCCACGCCGGGTTCGAATCCCAACTTTCCGCAGGCTTGGAACGACTCGTCGGGTAACGAGATCGGCGACAAATGCAACACCAGCGGCACGCTGACGGCAGGGTCGAACAGCTGGACCGTGACGCAATATTACCTCAACAGCACTCACGCCTGCAGCACGGGCAATTACACCAGCCCGTGAACCATCGGCGAGGCACAGACCGCGGACTCTCCCCGGCCTGTGCCCGCTCGCCATCCTGCGGGAGGGAATATTCCAGTGCGTCGGACCGGCCGCCGCGACCGGCTGTTTGCCAGACGCGCTTGGCTGCCACATTGTCGGGTTCTACGGGCGGGCAGTTCGCGCGCCTGTCCAAAAGAGATGGGGGTTCCAATGTTCAAATCATCGCGCATCATGGCTGCCGCCTGCGCAACGGCCGCCGCTCTTGCCTTGGCCGCACCGGCGCTGGCCGGCAGCTCAGGCGCCTACCACATATTTGCCACACCGGAATATCAGGCGCTGACCGGTCGCGTGCCAAATCTCGGCACGACGGGACAAATGGAATATTTCGGTGGCTCTGTGTTCTCGAAGGTGAATGTTGTTTCCGTGATGTGGGGTTCGAACGTGAATGCCCAGACGGTCGCCACCATGCCCGGATATTTCAAGGCGATCGTGAACAGCACCTTTCTGGACCAGCTTGCGGAGTACAGCACGAAGGGGGTCGTGGCGGTTAACGGTCATTCGAGCACCAATCAGGTCATCCATCGCGGCACGTTTGCCGGGCAGGTGGTGATCACGCCACAAAACCAAAACACGAACCTGACCGACAAGGATATCCATGTCGAACTGAAATACCAGATCAGCATCGGCGCCCTGCCGGCACAGAATAAAAACATGCTCTACATGATCTTCTTCCCGAGCAACATCACCATCAATCTGGATGGATCGATTTCCTGCCAGGCTTTTGGCGCTTATCACTTTGCGACCAACGACAAGAGGTTGGCGAAAAAAACGAATATCTTCTATGGAGTGATGCCGGATTGCGGCTACAGTCTCCAAAGCCACGAAATCATCACTGCGCATGAATTCGCGGAAGCGACGAGCGACAATGTTCCGACGCCGGGCTCAAATCCCAACTTTCCGCAAGCCTGGAACACCTCGAACGGTTACGAGATCGGCGATCTCTGCGAAGGTACATCAGGACAGCTCGTCACCAGGAAAACCACCTATTTCGTTCAGCAGGTTTACCTGAACAGCCTCGCCGGCTGCAGCACGGGCAATTACAAGAGCCCCTGAGGCGAAGGATACGAAAAGGGCCGGGGGATTCGCCCCCGGCCCGCACTTGTTCCGCGCATCGTCCCGGCAAAGGGGCAACTATTCGCGCAACCAAATCGGAAATTGACGGATTTCGTTGGCGCCTACGACCGGGCCTGAAGGCGCCGCTGAATCGGGTTCTCGGGACGGTGCCCAGGCAGAACGGTGCGAGCGTCCTCCTCCAGAGAGGCTCGCGGGCTCGGGCGGGGCGGATCGCCTCGTTGACCACCCATCATCTGCTCGCCGCGCTGGGCGAAAGGTGATCGCCCCGCGTTTCCCCACCGATGAGTGGGGAGAACGCGCTTCAAACCCTGCGATCGGCCGCAACCTGGATCGGTGTTGCGGCAGGCGTGCTTGTGCTGTGGGAGATTCGCGACGCCCTCCTGCTTGGTCTCGGCGCCATCCTGGCGGCCATTTTCCTTCGCTTCATCATGGACCTGATATGCCGCGCGACGGGTTTGCCCGACGCGGTTGCACTGAGCGTGGCCGTCCTGTTCATGATTGCGGTATTCGCTCTCTGTTTCTGGCTGTTCGGTATGCGGCTCTCCACGCAGTTCGTCGAGGTCGGACACCACATCCGCGAAGGCGAAAAGAGTTTTGCCGCGTTGCTGGGCCCGGCGGCACAAGGGGCCATCCAGCGAGCGCTCTCGCTTGTCGGCGACGCCGTGCCCGTTTTCCTTTCAATGGGAATCGAGTTCCTCGAATTTGCCGTCATCACTGCAATCGCTGCGATTTATCTTGCAGCGCAGCCGGAGATCTACAGACGCGGTGCCGCCGCGCTCTTTCCGCGATCGGTGCGCGCAAAGGCGCTCGAAACCCTGGACCTGATCGGCGCGTCGCTCCGCCTGTGGCTGATGGGACAGCTCATTCTGATGTTTTCCGTGGGCGTGCTGTCCTATGTCGCCGCCTTGACCGTCGGCCTGCCCAATCCGGTTGCGCTGGGCCTGATTGCCGGAGTGACGGAGATGATTCCCTATCTCGGCCCTTTCATCGGCGGCGTGCCGGCGGTTCTGGTAGCCTTGACCCGCGGTCTCATGCCCGCGCTGTGGATCCTGATCGCGTACGTCTTCGTGCACATGTTCGAAGGCTATCTTGTCGGACCCTTGCTGCAGCGCTGGTTTGTGCGCATTCCTCCCGCCTTGGTGCTGATCGCAATCGTCGCAAGCCAGATGCTCTTCGGTGTGCCCGGAATCATATTGGCCGCACCACTGATTGTGGTCATCTACACTGCTACGAAATTTCTTTACGTCGGCGCCACACTGAAGCAACACGTCGATCTGCCCACGGAGGCGCCGTTTTGAAACCCGCTCGCCGCGGCCAGGAGAAAACGCGAGAGAGCGCAATGACGGGTGGTGACACTGTTTGGGTTTTCTGACGGTTGACTGCCTTGGGCGGTGCCCGCTCTTGGACCGAACCGGACATTGGAGTTAACTGGTACTCGCCAGGCGAGCTTTAGGGATTGCGCAATGACCAGCCGTGCCGCGGCCGGGAATTTTCTTCTCGCATTCAGCCAAACTTATTCGTTCAGTTTGAATATGACTCCATAATTGTCGGTGCCCCCTCCGAAGGTCGCGCCGTAGAGATGCCCGCCGTGGCTGCCGATGACGCTTGCATTTGGCCAGTAGCCGCCATTGCCGCCGTCGAAAACATGGAGAATCGTTTCGCTGCCGTCCGGGGCGACCTTGAAGACGCTGCCGCAGCCAGGGCCGTTGCAACCGTTGCCTGGGCCGAAGAATGTCATGCCATAGAGATTGCCGGAGCCATCAATTGCCAGCCGGCCGAACTGCGGATTGCAGCCATCAGTCGATCCGCCGGCGAAAGTGTGGAACACGGTCTCGGTTCCATCTGGAGCAAGCTTGTACACGATGCCGCAACTGGCGCTGCCTCCGGTATAGGTAGTGCCGTAGAAATTGCCTGCGGCGTCGGCGACCGGACCGGTGTCCGGAGCGTAACCGTCATTGCCTCCCATGAAATTGTAGAGCGTCGTCTCGGTACCGTCGGAAGCAATCTTGAAAATAACGCCTTTGCCGTACATGCCTCCATTGTGAGTCGTACCGTAGAGATTGCCGGCGTGGTCCCTGAACAGGTCGCCGTTGGGATTCTCGCCGTCGGAGCCCGAGAAGGTGTGCAGGATTACTTCCTTTCCATTGGGCTTCAGCTTGTAAATGCTCTGATCGTCGGCGCCGTACAAATTGCCCTTCCCGTCCCTTATCAGCCCCGTTAGTCCCGCGTTGCCATTGTTGAGCTCGGTGAAGGAGAGAAGAGTTGTTTCGGACCCGCCCGGCGCGATCCTGAAGATCGTGCCATACCCGTGAGCTCCGCCCCCGACGGTCCTGCCATACAGGTTGCCATCCTTGTCCGTGATCAGATCGGTCTCGGGATAGGCGCCGTCGCTTCCGCCCGTGAAGTCGTAGAGCTCGGTTTCGGTGCCATCGCGGGACATCTGGAACACGACGCCCTTGTTGGAGGTGCCGCCAAATGCCGCGGTCCCATAGAGGTTTCCGTCGTACAGAAGGAGATTGGCCTCCGGGTAGGCGCCATCGCTGCCGCCTGTGAAGGAGTGAAGCACGCGAAAACCCGTGCCAGCCAGACTGCCGCCCAGCGGCACAAGGACAGCGAGCACGATCGCGCAAACGAACATGGGAAGCTTGCTGATCATGTGGATTTCCCTCCCTGAAATCAGCCTTACGCGCGAAATCGTCAGGCCCTTGCCAAAAATGACCGCGCCGATCGCCGTGGAAACGCCCGCTCTTTCAGTCGGCGCGCAGGCTGGACCATGCCGCCGAGGGGAACCGGGAAGGGCGCCACACTACCGCGCCGCCAGATCGCTCGCCAGCTGGTCGTGCGCGTTTTGCCAGTCGCGGAACAGCGGCCGCTCTAGCAGCGCCTTGTAGTTTGTCGTGTCGCGAAAGGATAACGGTACCATTCTGTCGCCTGGAAGCACGAACAGCGAAAATTCCCGGTCGTCATAGGAGCGCGCAAACCAGAAATCCGCTTTGTTGAAATTTTCGGCGATCGCGTATTTTTCCGCGAGGGTATACGCGTCGATTCCGTTCTGGGGAAATCCCTTTGCCAAGGCGTCCATGATGCCATTGGCGTCGCCCGTTCGACGCTGTGCAACTGCGATGGCGAAATCGCATAACGGACGGGCCGTATCGTCTTCCGAAAGCGCGGCTCCGTTCGATTTTGACTGCGAGAGTTCCGCGTCCGTCGCGACGGCGAGCGAAAGCTGTCCCGAATTGGCCGCGGCCGTACAGACGATCGCGAGTGCAACGGCATGATTCGGCCGCAGCGCAAGAGCCGCTTTTCCAGCCGCGACCGCTTCGGGATAACGCGCCTCGTGCAGGAGAATGCTCGCTATGTTGAAACGGTCAGCAAACGACAGCGGATCGAGACGTGCCGCGCCTCTGGCGGCGGCAAGTGCAAGGTCGGGGAACGCCATCAGATTGAAAAATCGAAACATTTCATGCAGTACTTTCGCACTGTTCGGCGCTGCCTTCTCGAGTCTTCGCGAATCGGCGATGGCGCCCGGCCAGTCCAGTTTGTGAAGCGAAATGTCGAGATGCGCACTCAGCGCCTCGACGTTCTCCGGATCGAGCCGAAGCGCGGTAATCGTTGCCGCTTCCGCGGCCGGGATCAGCTCGCGTCGATCCGGCATCTTGTCCGCGAGAACGATGTTCGCGTCCGCCAGCGCGGCGAAGCCGTCAGCGAAGGCGGGAGCGCGCGAGACGGTGGTTTTGAACGAGGAAAGCGCAGCCTCGGTGCCGTCGGTCGTGCGCGGCTCGAGCTGGTGTTTGCCGAGGAGGTAGGCACGGTACGCTTCGGCGTTGATCGGCCGGGCCGCCGGCAATCCGACGCTGCGCGGCAGGAATTGCCGGGTGAGGGCCGTGGTGATCGCGCGCGCAATGTCTTCCTGGACCCCCAGGATATCGGTCAGATCGCGGTCGTAGATCGAAGACCACAAACGGTAGCCGCTCGCGGCGTCGATCAGCTCGACGGATATGCGCATATGCTGCCCGCTCTCGCGCACGCTGCCCTCAAGGACCGAGCGTACGGACAGCAGCCGGGCAATCTGCTTGATGCTGTCATTCGAGTTTTTGAATCCAAAAGACGACGTTCGCGCGGCGACCTGCAACTGGGGCATGCCGGCAAGATCGTCCAGGAGTTCTTCCGCGATCCCGTCCGAAAAGTACTCTTTCTTCGGGTCGCCGCTCATGTTCGCGAACGGAAGGACCGCGATAGAATTCTTCGGGGGTGCCGGTGCAGTCGGCAGTGCGTGCGGCTGCGCGGGCGGGGACACGCGCGATAGCAGGAATGACAGATCGGCCGCCACGGCCACGAAGGTGAGCGAGAACGCGGCGAACAGCGCATAGCCGGTTTTCGACGGCTTTTTCCGCCGATGAACGGCCGAAATGTGCGGCGCCGCGAACCACGCGCCGGCCAGCGTCACCGGAAAGCCGAGGAGGAGGAAGATGATGAGCGCTCTCAGAACCTGGGCGCTGATCTCGAAATTGGGCAGGACAATCGATGCCGCCTGTACGAGCACCCACGCCGTCACCGCATAACCCGCGGCGATACGGTCGAGACGCTGGGCGCGGACCGCGCGCACCATTTCCTCGAAGCGAGCCCCGAAATCCTTTCCCTGCGGCTGGTTTCTTTCGTGCGGAAGAGACATGGTGGCCGGGATCAGCGACTCATTTTACAAGAACCGGGTCGCGCGCGTAGCATAAGCCGCTTCGTCCGAAGCTTAAGGGGAAATCGACATGTCCAGCACCACAAGGGGCGCCGCTCTCGCCCTCATCCTTGCATTTGCCACCGCTTCCGGAGCTTTCGCGCAAGGCAATACCGGGGTCCATCCGCCGCCGCCACCGCCGCCTCCCGCGCAGACGCCGCCACCGCCGCCTAATCCGCCCGGCACGCCTACCGCGCCCGCTCCGTCTGTAAGTCCCATGCCGATGGCGCATCACCACTGGCGCCATCATCACCGCTGCCTCTGGATTCATCATCGCTGCTACTGCCCCTGCCATCACCGGTAGCAGGCTTGTCTGTGTTGGAGGCGGACTCGCACAAGCGTCCGCCTGAATTGCAGCCAGTTGCGGGCGGTCTCGGCGGACGAGTTGACGAGCAATGCCATCATTGCCTGGGCGATCGAGCGTCAGATCGACTGGCACTACATCGCGCCGGGCAAGCCGGCGCAAAGCGCATTCATCGAGTCGTTCAACGGCAGACCGCGAGACGAGTGCCTGAACGACACGTTGTTCACGTCACTCAACCATGCGCGGTTCGCTCTGCGGGATTGGTGCGAGGACTATAATACCGCCAGAGTTCGCTCTCGCATCGGCTGGCTTGCGCCGGCCGTCTATGCAGCTCGATTTGCTCCACGACGGGCCGAAGAAAGTTCCGGCGTGCTTTGGCCAAGCCATTGATTTGTTGGTGCCCCTGGCCGGACTTGAACCAGCACGCTGTCGCCAGCAACAGATTTTGAGTCTGCCGCGTCTACCATTCCGCCACAGGGGCACGAAGCGAAGACATGCGAATGGAGGCGGCGGATCATAGCCGTGCGCGTCGGCGCGTCAACAAATCCCCTAGTGTCGTGGTTTAGAAGTTCGCCCAATTACCGATATCGCCCTCCTGGCGAACTTCGAAACCAAAACGACACTTGATTCAATGGATTGCCAGTGCTCTTCGATACCGAAACTCGCGTGGAGCCCGATATGAAGATCAAGGGAATTTCGGAATCGGGGCACCGGCGCGGCGAGTGACCGATCGCGAGATCCTCGACGACCGGGATCCCTGTCATCGGCGCTTGACCGGATCGCGGCCGTCCCCCAGTTATGTCATAGCCCCCGGCACAAAGGCCCTTCCATGACGCTTCGCCCCATCCGCCGCGCGCTGCTTTCCGTTTCGGACAAGAACGGACTCGTCGACTTCGCGCGTGGGCTCGAGCGTCACCGCGTTGCGCTCGTTTCGACGGGCGGCACGGCAAAGGCGTTGCGCGACGCCGGCCTCGACGTGACCGAAATTGCCGATGTCACCGGCTTTCCCGAAATCATGGATGGCCGCGTGAAGACGCTGCATCCGAAAATTCACGGCGGACTGCTCGCCCGCCGCGAAAAGCCCGAGCACGCCGAGGCGATGCGCACTCATGCGATCGAAGGCATCGATCTTCTCGTTGCCGGTCTCTATCCCTTCGAGGCGACCGTCGAACGCGGGGCGCCTTTCGACGACATCGTCGAGAACATCGATATCGGCGGGCCGGCGATGATACGGGCGGCGGCCAAGAATCACGAATGGGTGACGGTCGTCGTCGATCCGGAGGACTATGCAGCCGTCTTTTCGGAAATGTCCGCACATGAGGGCGCTGTCGGCCCGGGCCTGCGCCGGCGTCTCGCGCAGACCGCGTTTGCACGAACGGCCGCCTATGATTCGGCGGTCTCGAACTGGCTCTCACGCGAGATGGAGAAAGGCGGCGAAACCTCCCCGCCGCGGCGTCGCGCGCTCGCGGGCCGGCTGAAACAGAAGCTGCGCTATGGCGAAAATCCACACCAGCAGGCTGCCTTCTATGCGGGCGAAGAGCACCGCTTCGGCGTTGCCACGGCGCGGCAGCTGCAGGGAAAGGAGCTGTCCTACAACAATATCAACGATACGGACGCGGCTTACGAGCTCGTCGCCGAATTCGATCCGCGCGCGCATGCGGCCTGCGTCATCGTCAAGCATGCCAATCCTTGCGGAGTTGCCCTGGCGTCCGCGCCACGCGAAGCCTACGCCAAAGCCCTTGCCTGCGATCCCGTGAGCGCGTTCGGCGGCATCCTGGCCTTCAATCGCACGATCGACGCGGCCACGGCCGGGGAAATCGCCAAGCTGTTCACCGAAGTCATCATTGCGCCGGATGCGGACGAAGGCGCGCGCGCAATCCTTTCCGCGAAAAAGAATCTGCGGCTCCTTCTTGCTGGTGGATTACCCGATCCTCGCGCGGACGGACTTGTTTTCAGAACGGTGGCCGGCGGCTTTCTCGTGCAGTCGCGCGATACGGCCCAGGTCGGAGAGACCGATTTGAAAATCGTTACCCGTCGCAAACCGACGTCCCGGGAAATCTCCGACATGCTGTTCGCCTTCACGGTGTGCAAGCACGTGAAGTCGAATGCCATCGTTTATGCGAAGGATCTGCAGACGGTGGGCATCGGGGCGGGCCAGATGAGCCGGGTCGATTCGGCCCGCATGGCCGCCATGAAAGCGCGAGATGCGGCCGAAGCGGCGCATCTCCCGGAATCGCCGACGAAGGGTTCGGCGGCCGCGTCCGACGCGTATTTTCCGTTTCCGGACGGGCTTCTTGCCGTCGCCGAAGCGGGTGCCATTGCCGTGATTCAACCCGGCGGATCGATCCGCGACGAGGCCGTGATCAAGGCTGCGGACGAAGCGGGCCTCGCCATGGCCTTTACGGGAATACGCCACTTCCGGCATTGAGCCGGCAACGACAATCTGGCGCCGCAGCCGATGTGCGAATCATGGCGCGCGCGCCCTCCCCCACGCGCAGGGCAATCGCATATGCGAACGGAAGGGCGGCCTTCCATGGAGCCTCGCGGAGGCGTGGAGGCGCGGAGAAGAAATTTGAAACGCCAACCTGCCTGCGCGAAGCCGAGGCTTCGCTTCGGCGAAGGCAGGGACGCAAAAGCGCCAAGGATGAGCGTCACTTCAACCTCTTATTGTCATGGCCCGCCAAGAGCGGGCCATCCAGATGAAGCCGCGCCGCGCTTGATTCCGTTTTCTGGGTGGCCCGGTCTCCGCTGTCGCGTCGCCGGGCCATGACAATTAAGGGGGCGTGCGCGAAGAGCGCTCGCAAATTTCGACCTCCCCGCAAGGGGGAGGTCGAAACGCTTTGGACGTCACGAGGAAAATGTGTGCACGCTCCAGGCTCCCGCACGCGGGAGAGGAAGGTCGAGCGCGCGCCGTCTGTTCAGCGAACCTGTGAAGGCATCTCCTGCGGACCCTGGCCGGCGTAGGCCTGCCGCTCCTCGCGCCTCTGGGCACGCATCTCGTGGATTCTCCGCACGAGGAAGTCGCCTTCCTTCCTGCTGATTCGGCCCGCCTTCATCTCTTCCTTGATGAGAACGAGCGCACCGAAATGATGCTGATGAGCGGGCCTGCCGTAAGGAGCTCGTTGCACATTGCTGTAAGGCGTGCCTTGCGGATTTCCATAGGGAGCGCCGTAGTTCTGGGCGATCGCCGTTCCGGCGCCGAGCGCCGATACCAGGCCCAACCCCGCAGCGAGCGTCTTGGTTGTGAAATTCATGATCATGTCCTTTCATGCCGATGGGGCGGCCAGGATTGGCCAGCCGATGCGGGCTTGTATGCAGACACGCCGTTGAATTCGCTCTGAAGCCTCCATTCATGACCCGTTCACCGCACCTCGCCGGACTCGAACGCGCGGCTAGTCCATTTCTCTCCACAACGCGCAGCCCCTTCGCGCCGCTACGAGTTCGTCGAGCGCCTCCTGCACGCGGTAGAGCACGCCGCTTGGGTGACACAGCGTCGCCGCGCGCACGGCTTCCGACATCGACCAGCCTTCGCCGCAAAACTTTTCGAGGATGATCCAGTCGCGCGTCTTGACCCGCGAGCGCAGCCGCTCGAGCCGGCGCATGGCATCGATCTGCGTCTGTGCAAAAGCGAGACCTGCGCCGCCGCTGCCGGGCGGCGACATCTCGGTGCTGTCCCTGCCGCCGGCAGCCCGCATTTCGCAAAGACGGCGCAACTCTTCGCCGGCGGCGAAATGCTCGTCGCCGATCTTGCCGCGTGCGTGGGCCAGCGTCAGCGGATGCTCGCCGACATTGCGAAATCGTTCCTCGCGTCCGCTGCGCGCGGAAACGAATTCGCGAACGTAAACATTGCCGGGGCCTGCTTTCGGCGCGCGAAGGCTCTGTGCGGTAGCTGGAATCGTGCGCTGTTTGCGCAGACGTTTGCTCATCGTCTGTTCACCGCCGCGATGGATTTTCTGTCTTCGGCCCAGCGCGCTCCGTCGCGAAAGGCCCGCCCGATCTCCTGCATGCGGCTGAGCGCCTCCTCGATGGCACGTACGTCGCCTTTCGCGAAGGCGCGCGCATAGCGGGAGTGCGCGTCGCGATAGACGCGACAGAGATCGAAGAGTGCCGGGGCGCTCATGCCACTTCCCGCGGAAGGCGCTCCCCGCAGCGCGGACAGGTCTCTTCATCCAGCAGACGTATCCCGCGGGCCCGGTTGGGCAGGCGCCCGATCCGCCCGCGCTCCTCGAGCTGTCGCAACAGGTGGAGCACGCCGGCCTTGGAGCCGGCGCCCAGCGCAACGCGCAATTGCTCGATGCTCGGCATCGTTCGCGTCGCGGCCAGATGGGCTTTGATGGCGTCCAGGCAGGCGCGCTGCCTGGCGGTAAGGCCCGACAAGGCGGGGCGGTTGTCTTCAGTTTTGGGCATTTGGGACTTCCGGGCGCGAGTTACGCGCTGGAATATAACCCAATCGGTGCTATTGTCAACCAAATAGGTTCTATGATTTAACAATACGGTATTGTCCATTGGCCCTATGAACAACATCGGCAAGTTGCGCCACGCCAGAGGCATGTCGCAGCAACAGCTTGCGAACAAGCTCAATACCACCGCGGTCTCGATCGGCCGGTACGAAAGGGAAGATCAGAGGCTGTCGTTGCCTCTGCTTCGCCGCTTCGCAAAAATCTTCGATGTCACGATCGGGGAAATCGCGGGCGAGACGCGGCTGGCGCCCGATTACCTCTCGGTACCCGTATTCGATCTGCGCGCTGCCGCGGGCGCGGGCGCACTCGCGGAGGACAACGAGCCGGCCGGTCATCTCATGTTTCGCGAACAATGGCTCCGGCGCATGGCGAGCGACATTTATCGTCTCTTCGTGCTGGAGATTTCGGGCGATTCGATGTGGGAAACGCTCCATGACGGCGATCATGCGCTGGTCGATCCGTCGCAAACCAACGCCCGCCGCGAGGGTCTTTACGTCATCCGCATCGACGACATGCTGCAGGTCAAGCGAATCTCCATGCATCCGGTGACGAAGCTTCTGACCGTCAAATCGGACAATCCCGCCTACCGCACCTATGACAACATTCAGCCGGAGGACATCTCCATCATGGGGCGTGTGGTCTGGATCGGCCGCAGCCTGGGCTAGGCCGTCGATTCCTTGCCGAGCTCTTAACGGCCGGTCACGGCGTTCATTCCGCCTCAATCACCGCTACAGATTTCGCCCATGCGCGCGGAACCGATAACGCGCCCCGGGACTCCCGCTTCGTGGGGACTTCCAACCCGGAGACGAGAAGATGGGACGCCTTTCCAGCGAAGTGAACAGCAACATGAAATTCGTTACCGGGCCCGACGGCGAAATGCTGACATTGCCCGACCTGCCGTCCCCCGGGACAAGGCGTTGGATCACGCGCCGGAAGGCCGAAGTGGTGGCGGCTGTCGAGGGCGGCCTGCTCTCGCTCACCGAAGCCTGCACCCGCTACGCGCTCAGCGTCGAGGAATTCGTGTCCTGGCAGCAGCACATCAAGGAGTTCGGCATGGAGGGTCTGCGCGCAACCCGCCAGCAGGAGTTCCGCAATCTCGAACACAGCCGCACCAGGCACTGAGGCGAAAAAGCAAGCCTTAACGCAGGGTACGCGGGGGCCCTTCGACTCGCCGCGCTGCGCGCGAGGCGCAGCGGGCAAGCTCAGGGTGAGGAGACATTAGATATCCTCATGCTGAGCTTGTCGAAGCATGCGCCGCCTCCGCGTCCTCTGCGCTGAAATCTTTCTTGAAACGAGACCCCCCGGCACAAAGTTGGTGCTAAAGTGCGGCTGGAAGGGGACCGTTTTCCGTGCCTCGACACATCACAGCCGCGCTCGGCTTTCGTGCGCACACCGGCTGGGCAGCGGTCGTTGCGGTAGCGAAGGATTGCGAAATCCTCGATCGCCGCCGGATTGCCTACGAACCGTCAACCACGCGCTTCGTCTATCACAATGCCGCCGACATGCCGCCGGACAAAGCGGCAGCGTCTATCGAATTGGCGGGCGCTGAGACGGGAAAGGCGGCCGAACTCGAGATCCATTCGCTGATCGCCGCTCTGGCGCAGAAGAAGATCGTTGTGCGCACGGCATGTGTCCCGGCCGGCAACAGCAAACTGCCGGAAATGCTCGCAGACATTCTCGCCGCGCATTCGCGAATCCATGCGGCGGAAGGAGTTTTCTATCGCGAGGCGCTCGTCGCCGCCTGCAGGAGCCTGGGAATACGGGTGAAACGCGCGCCCGAACGGGATCTCCGGACGCTTGCCGCCAATGCCCTCGGATCGACGGTGGAAGATGTGCAAAAGCGATTCCAGTCAATGGCCAAATATCTCGGACCTCCCTGGGGCGAGGACCAGAAGCTCGCGACGCTCGCGGCATGTTTTGCGCTTGGATAACCGGAACCGACACATCGAAATTCTTGGCAAATACCGGTTCGCGGCGGCAAGATGGCAGGTGAAACAACATCTCGGAGGACGTCGAAGATGAAGAAGCGAGCAGCCAAGCGGCGCGCAACAAAACGATCGGCAAAACCGGCACGGACCCGCGCGGCTCGCAAGACAAAAAAGAAGACGGGTACGCGGGCAAAAGCCAGACCGGCCACGAAGCGGAAGATCGCAAGGAAACGAAAGACGCCCGGCCGCAAGAAGGCTACCGTAAGAAAAGCGAGAAAAGCCAGGACGCGCGTGCCCCAATCGACTGCCCGGCGCGCGCCCGCCGAAGTCCTCGGCGAGGGCAATTATACGGCAGCCCGGGAATTCGGCCGCGCAGAGACGGGCTTCGTTCGGCGCAACAGGAACAAGATCGCCAGGCTCGGCCAGGCCGCGGAAACGGCACTCGAGGGCGACGAAGGCAAGACGCTCGAGGATGCAGCCGGGCGCGCGGCCTCCCACAGCCATTCGACCGGCGAAGAGACGTAGTCGCGTTCCGTCCTATTCGATCCTGATCGCCGACGATCCCGCTTCCACGCGGTTTTCGATCGCGCCGAGTTCATCGATCTCGACCCGCACGACATCGCCAGGCTGCAGATAAAGCGGTGGCGTGCGGGCCATGCCGACGCCGGAGGGCGTTCCGGTGAAGATGAGATCGCCCGGCTCCAGCGTCATGGCCTGACTCAGATGTTCGATCTGCGCTTCGCAGTCGAAGAGCATCTGCCTGGTGTTGGAAATCTGCCGCTGTTCTCCGTTGACCATGCTGCGAATGCCGAGTGCGCGCACATTGATCTCATCGGCAGTCGTAATCCACGGACCATACGGCGCGTGCGAATCGAAGGATTTGCCGAGCGTCCATTGTCCGGTGCGCTTTTGCCAGTCGCGCACGCTGACATCGTTGCCGACGCAATATCCGAACACGGCCTCGCGGGCGCGGGCGCGGGGTACGTTGCGGCAGCGTTTGCCGATGACGACGACAAGCTCGGCCTCATAGTCGAGCTGTTCCGACACCGCCGGGCGTTCGATCGGAGAGAACGGTCCATTCGCCGCCGTCGGCATCTTGGCGAAGAAGGTCGGAAATTCCGGCCGTTGGGCGCCCGTCTCCTCTATGTGATCGAGATAGTTGAGCCCAATGGCGAGAATCTTGCCCGGTCGAAGCACCGGCGCGCGCAGCTTGACGTCCGCAAGCGGGTGATCCGCACGGCCCGCGAGCGCCTGCTCGAGCCGGGGCTTGACCGAATCCCATTGCCGGATCAGCGCGATCATGTCGCCCGGCGCGCCGGCAACATGCCTGGCGACATCCACCACACCCTTGCCTGACACTGCACCCAGACGGGGCCCTGCGCCGGCGACATAGGTCACAAGCTTCATGGTCGAACCCTCCACTCCCCCGAGGCGGCGCCGAACGTCTCACGGAGAGAACGCGCCGCACCATCTTACGATGCCCGACGCCACGGCGGCCCGGAATGAAGTGGTAGGGTGGGTATTGGGCGAAATTCTGTCGCGATGGAAATCAGGCTACGCAGTCGGCGGCGCGGCGGCCGATGAACTCGACCGCGAAACCGTCGTCGGTGTGGCGCACCACGCGTCCCGCGGTTTCGCCGAACGCCAGGATCTCCCCAAGGCGGGGACGTCTCGAAGTCCTGAGCGACGCACCGCCGAGCGCGATATCGATCACCTCGCAACTCACTTTCCTGCCGTCGACCCCGACGAAATACTGGAGCGAGGGAATTTCCTTGACTCTTATCGTACGCCGGGGCCTGGCCGCTCCCGAAATTCCATGTTCGACGAATTCCGCAAGCTGCTCGCGGGTGCGCTCGCGCTTGACCCTGCTCGACTGGAATTCGACGCCAAGCCGCACCCGGTCGCGTTGAACCACGGTGCCCTCGAAGCGCCCGAAGCATTCGACATAAAGGATGACCTGGGTGCCGATGGGGGCGGAACTCGCGCATTTGACGCCCGCGCCGTCGCTCGAAAAATCGAGGATGGTGCAGCTGTCCTCGCAGCCGCGCGCAGGAATGAACAGCTTTCCTTTCAAGCTGAGCCCGGTGCGCCGTTCCTTGCGTTTCTCGTAGCCGACGCCCGACCATGCCGGAGCGGTCATACCTGCTTCCCAGACTTTGATGGCGGATAATGGCGGTTTGGCACTAACGCTCGGTTAAGCCTGCCGCAAGACGCTATCCCTGCGATCGCCGTGTCAGTGGTCGGCCATCGGCCGAATGCAACTCTGCCGTGCGCCTTGCGAAATACGCCACGATCAGACCGAACAGAATCATCGCCAGCAGGTTTTCGCCAAATTTGGCCGGCGAAAAATGCGGCAGGTGAGGCTTGGCCATGGCCCGGGAGAGCGGCACGACCACGTAATTCATGACGAAAAAGATCGCGACCCCATAGGCGATGCCGCCGCCGATCCAGCGGCGAACAAGGACCGGAAAGGATCTGCCGGAGAAAACGTAGACGGCGGCGATGATCAGCGCCATCGCCCATTGCAGCAGCACGCCGAGAATGGCCGAGGGTGCACCGTCGAAAAAAGAGGCGCGGCCGAGCACGCCGTTGGCGATCGCCTGCATGATCACGACAGGGTTGATCCAGTTGATCAACGCCGCAGCCCCGATATCGATCGTGCCCGCAACAAATCCGCCAAGAACAATGGCCGTCCACAATCGGCGAGTTGGAGTCTCCATTCGCTCGGTTCCCCATCCAATTCAAACCAAGCCTAACGTCCGGCCGCGCGGGATCGAATCACACGGGCGTGATGGGCAGCCGGAAGTCAGGATTTGGGTTTTGAGGACTGACCTGCGCCGCGTGGAGTTCTCGCTGCCACATCACGGTCGCCGGGCCGCAATGGAATCTCCAGCATTCTATCGGGCACAGAAGTCCAGACGTGATAAGGTTCGGGGAGATTGCCTGCGGGGCCGTGGCTTGAGCCTCGGTGTTCCCGTTTCGAGCGAGGATAACGATGTTCCGGTTTCTCGACGTCGCGAGTAAGTGCTTTCTGGGTGGCGCATTTGCATTCGCCATGTTGGCGCATCTCGGCGCGGCCCAGGCGACAACTTTCAAGGTGCTTCACTCCTTCAGCGCCTTTGCAGATGGCTGTTATCCGCTCGGTGGGCTGATCTTGGATGGCTCAGGCAATTTATACGGCACGACGGCGGAAGGTGCGTCTCCGTGCAATTGCGGGACTGTCTTCAAGATTCCTCGCGGTGGCGCCGAAACTCCGCTGTACGACTTCACATGCGGCTCGAACGGCGAGGGACCGGACGACACTCTGGTCATGGACAAGAACGGCAATTTGTATGGCGCCACTTTTGCCGGCGGCAGCATCGGCTGCGGCGTCATTTTCAAGGTCCGATCAGACGGGCGTGAAGAGACCATGCACGACTTTTCCGGTACGCCAGACGATGGTTGTATCGCTGAAGGGGCTTTAATCATGGACAATACTGGAAATTTGTATGAACGACACAGATTGGCGGGGAGCATAATGGCGGCACGGTTTTCAAACTCGCCCGAGATAAAACCGAGCGTGTGCTCTATTCCTTCTGTCGCAGAGTTCATTGCGCGGACGGGGAGTCTTCCTTCGCCGGTCTCACCGCGGACGTGTTGGGCAATTTCTACGGCACAACGCAAAGTGGAGGCCGTTTGGGCTGCGGCAACGAATGCGGTACGGTGTTCAAACTTGCCCCGGATGGCACCGAATCGGTATTGTTTAAGTTCAAAGGGCCGCCAAATGACGGCAACAATCCTGACGGTAATCTGATTATCGACCAGTCTGGAAATTATTTTGGAACTCTATTCGTTGGCGGTCGTGCCGGCTGTTATGCGGAGCAAGGGTGCGGCGCGGTTTTCAAGCTTGCGCCAGATGGTACTGAAACCATCCCTCACTTTTTTACAGGAAAAAATGGCGACGGCAGCAATCCCTCCGCCGGCCTGATCTCCGACAGCGCAGGGAATCTCTATGGCACGACCGAATTTGGCGGCGGGCGCGGCTGCATAATCAGCTCAGGTGGATGTGGCACGGTCTTCGAGATTGCGACGAACGGTACGGAGAGCGTGCTTCATTCCTTTGGCAAGGGAAACAACGGCGCTATCCCCGCGTCAGGTTTAGTTGCCGACGGCGCAGGAAATCTCTACGGCACGGCGAGCCACGGTGGCGGAAACGGCTACGGCACCGTGTTCGAAATTACTCCGTAGCGCGTAACAAAAAAACTATGGGTTGTGCGGCCCTCCACCCGGCGCGCAACGCGGTGAGTCGAAGGGCGGTGTTCCGCCATCGCGGTCCATGACGGCAGGCCGAGATGGAAAGTCAGACCAGGCAGATCGAGAGAAGCACGAGCAAAACCACGGCAAGGCCCACCTTGACGAGCAGCAGGCCGAGCCGGAAGACCAGGGCCAGAAGAAGAAAGGGAACCAGAAGCCCGAGAAACAGGCTTACGCCGATCACGGCGAATATCGCCGACCAGAAGAACGCGAAGAGTCCAAACAGCAATGTCAGCATGGCACACCTCCGCCTGCCGGCAATTCACATATGATCGGCCTCGCCCTCTGCCAAGGGGCAAACCGGCAATACGTGGAGGTGATATCTGCGCTAGTGAAGTGCTTCGATCGGCTCGAACTGTTCCGGGCGCTCATAAACGAGCCTGCGATCCTGCCAGACCTCGAATCTCCTGCAGTCGCTGAGCTTCATGGCGTGAGCAAGAACCTTGGCGTGCGTTTCGTTGGCGCACATCGCCGAAAAGACGCAACACAGCGAGCCATCACTGTCGAGATAACAAATTTCATAGCTTGGCATGGTTCCTCCCAGGATGGATTCCATGCCCCCGCGCTTCAACCTTCTTGCATCGTCCCCGCGGACAAGTCGAGTGAAATGTTCTTGAACGCGGGATTACATTCCCGAACCCCTGATGGACATCATCGGCGATGCCTCTGCGCAGGCGCCGGCGCTGCCGCCGCCGCGCCGGGCGCCGGTCCGAAATAGCGGAAGAATTCGCTGTTCGGCGAAAGCACGACGCTGGTCGTGTCGGCAGGCAAGGCATCGCGGTAGGCCTGCATCGAGCGGTAAAACGCGAAGAAGTCGGGATCCTGACCGTAGGCGTCGGCCAGCACCTTGGTCTGTTCCGCCTCGCCTTCGCCCCGCAGAATCTGGGATTCGCGATCGGCTTCCGCAATCAACACGGTCCTCTCGCGTTCTGCGCGCGCCTGGATGCGCTGCGAGATCTCCGAGCCCTCGGCGCGGAACTCGTTGGCCTCGCGCTTGCGCTCCTGCTGCATGCGGCCATAGATGGCCTGGCTGTTTTGCGGCGGCAGATCGGCGTGACGGATGCGTACGTCGACGACTTCGACGCCAAAGCGCCGGGCTTCCTGATTCATGTCGTCGCGTATGTCGTGCATCAAATCCGCGCGGGCGCTGGAGAGCATCGAGGCAAAGGTCTGCGAGCCCAGGACCCGGCGCAGATCCGAACTCAGATAGGGATTGAGCCGCAGCTGGGCGCCAGTCTGATCGAGCAGCGTCTGATAAAAGCGCAGCGGATCGATGATGCGCCAGCGCGCGAACGCATCGACGACGATGCGTTTCTTGTCCTGCGTGATGACCTCCTCCGCCGGCGCCTCGAGGCTCAGGAGTCTGCGGTCGATCACCTGGATCGACTGCATCCACGGAATCTTCGAGTGCAGCCCCTCGTCGGTCACAACCTTCAAAGGAGCATCGAACTGCAGCACCAGAACCTGTTCGGTGGGATCGACGGTGTAAACGCTCGCCGCTCCCAGCCAGAAACCGAGCACGAGCACCAGCGCGACAACGATGAGTGCGACGCGGCTCATTGCTGGCCTCCCGCAGGTGCGCTCGACGCCTGCGGCGCATTGGCGGCGGTCGGCGCGGATTCCGAGACGCTGACACTCGGCGTGCGCTTGTCGAGACCGGGCAACGGCAGATAGGGCACCACCCCGCGGCCCGCACCCTCGTCGATAATGATCTTGTTCATGGGCGCGAGAATCGTGCTCATCGTTTCCAGGTACATGCGCTTGCGCGTTACGTCCGGCGCCTTGCGATATTCGGTAAAGACGGAAAGAAAGCGCTTGGCCTCGCCCTCCGCCTCGGCGATCACCTGCTGGCGATAGGCTTCCGCGTCCTGCACCACCTTGGCCGCCTTGCCGCGCGCCTCGGGGATGACCTTGTTGGCGTAGGCTTCGGCTTCGTTGCGCATCCGCTCCTGATCCGCCCGCGCTGCCTGCACGTCGCGATAGGCATCGATGACTTCGGCGGGCGTGTCGGCCTTCTGCATCTTGACCTGCGTGATGGTGACGCCCGCGCGGTAGGTGTCGAGCGTCTTTTGCATGAGATCGCGCACCTGATTTTCGATGGGTGCGCGGTCCTGGGTGAGGATCGGCTCGATCGACGTCTGTCCCACCACTTCGCGCATCGCGCTCTCGGCGACGGCCTTGATGGTCTGCGGCGGATTGTCGACGTCGAACAGATATTCGGCCGCGTCCTTGATGACCCAGCCCACCGTGAAGTTGACGTCGACGATATTCTCGTCGCCGGTGAGCATCAGGCTTTCCTCGCGCGTGTCGTCGCCCTGGCTTTCGTCGGTCGTTTCGGCCCCCGTGCGATAGCCGATGGTGATCTGGTTGATCGTCGTCACTTCCGGGGTCTCGACCGTCTCGATCGGCCAGGGCAGGTGATAATTGATGCCGGGTGGCGTTCGCGCGACGTATTGCCCGAAGCGCAGCACCACGCCCTGTTCCCGCGCGGTGACAAAATAGATTCCGCTAAGCAGCCAGACCACCAGAAGGCCCAGCACGACAATCATGATGCCGCCCGCGGTCAGGGCGCCGCCCGGCAAATTGCGGCGCAGGCGCTGCTGCATTCGTCGAATAAAATCGTCGAAATCGGGCGGCTGCATCCGCCCCCCGCCGCCGCCCGATGGGCCGCGTCCCCACGGACTACGCGGGCCCTGGCCGTTCCCGCCGCCAGATTGAGTATTCCAAGGCATATCGTGATCCGAATGTTGAGACCCGGATCGTCAGCCCATTCGTTGGTTTCCGGGATGCAGCGGTTATATGGTCATCTCCCTTCAGGCGCAATGAAACCCACGGACGCGAATCCCATGGCGCCATGCCGTGCGGCGTCGGCAACAAGATCGGTGACCGAATGGCGGTGAATCGCGAAGACGTGCTCAACGCGCTCGATGAGGTGGCGGATCCGGAGAGCGGCAAGCCATTGTCGGAATCCGGATCGATCGAAGGATTGGTGGTGAAGGACGGCCATGTGAGCTTCGCCATCGAAGTGCCGGCGCAGCGGGGCCCCACATCCGAACCTCTGCGCCGGAAGGCGGAAGCCCGCGTCGCCGCCCTGCCCGGCGTTCTTTCCGTGACGGCCGTCCTGACCGCGCATCGTCCATCGTCATCGGCCGCGGCACCCGCGCACGCGCCTGCGCCGTCGGGCATTCCCGGCGTTGCCGCGGTCATCGCGGTGGCAAGCGGCAAGGGCGGCGTCGGCAAATCGACTGTCGCCGTCAATCTCGCCGTTGCTCTGGCGCGGCTCGGAATCAAGACCGGTCTGCTCGACGCCGATATTTACGGGCCGTCGGTTCCGCGTCTTCTCGACATCCGCGAGAAACCCAAATCGCGCGACGGCAAAGTTCTCGAGCCAATCGAGAAGTTCGGCATCAAGACCATGTCCATCGGATTTCTCGTTCCCGAAGATCAACCGATGGTCTGGCGCGGGCCGATGGTGACGAGCGCGCTATCGCAGATGCTCGCCGACGTGGCGTGGGCGCCGCTGGACGTGCTCGTCGTCGACATGCCGCCCGGCACGGGAGATGCGCAATTGACGATGGCGCAGCGTGTGCCGCTGAAGGGCGCCATCATCGTCTCCACGCCCCAGGATCTGGCGCTGGTCGATGCCCGCAAGGGTCTCGCGATGTTCACCAAGACCCAGGTGCCCATTCTGGGCATCGTGGAGAACATGAGCCTGTTCGTCTGTCCCCATTGCGGGAAGGAAAGTCACATCTTCGGCCATGGCGGCGCGCGCGAAACCGCCCGGAAGCTGGGCGCGCCGTTCCTCGGGGAGATTCCGCTCGTGCCGGCAATTCGGGAAACTTCGGATGCGGGCGTCCCGATCGTGATCGAGAAGCCGGACGGCTCCGAAGCGAAAGCCTTTCTTGCACTCGCGGAAAAGGTCGCGGAAAGCATCAAGACGCCCGCCCGTGCGGCGCCACGAATCGTGATGGAGTAGGAAGAGCGAAGCGATTTTCTGAAGAGTAAATTGGGCGGGTTTCGCGCCGCAACCCCAAAAAGATTTACCGCCAAGTCGCCAAGCCGCCAAGGCGAGGAAGCTCAAATGCACATACGGGCGTGCCCGAATCGATACAAACCATGGCGCGCTTCGCGCGCAATTCTTTCACGGCATCGAAGTTGGCCTCGCCGCTGAAGCTGCAGCACATGAGCCTTGGCGTCTTGGCGTCTTGGCGGTTCAAGCTTTGTTGGTTCAATGATGGTGCCCGGCGTCATGGCCGCGTCGGAAGACATCGAGAAAGCGACTGAACGCTTGTCGCCCGAAAAGCTCGGACAATTTCGCGCCTGATATGCACAATAGTTGTCAGGAACGAGCGAAAGACATCTGAGCCTCAGGCGTTGTAGGCGAGGCGCAGTCCCGGTTGGGGCCAGTTGGCGGCGAGCAGCCTGCCGGTTCCCGATGCGGTGATGTAAGCCGTCTTCATCGCCTTGCCGCCCCAGCAGATGTTGGTGACCAGAGGATCGGCAATTGCCGTGTGGCGGATTTTCTTTTTGCCCGGCCACATCGTGGTGATGCCGCCCTCCAGAATCGTTGCGACGCACACTCCGCCGTCGGCCTGCACGCCCAGCGAATCGAAATACGCCAAACCGGGAAATGCGTTGACGAACACGCCAGGTGCGAAGCCTTCGACCTTGCCGGGTTTGCCGGGGGCTGTCAGCGGAAGACTCCACAAACGGCCGGGATACGTCTCCGCGTAGTAAACCGTCTTGCCGTCGGGCGAGAGACCGACGCCGTTGGGCGTGATCAGTTCTCTGAGGACGCGCACGATCCTCGATCCGTCGGCTCTGGCATAATAAAGCGCACCGTGCGTGCGGCCCTCGCCCGTCGTGACGCCGTGGTCGGTAAACCAGAAGCCGCCCGTGGAATCGAACACGAGGTCGTTGGGCGCGATCAGCCGCGCCCCGTCGCACCCGGAATAAAGCGTCTCCACCCTTCCCGACGCCAGATCGACGCGCTCGATGCGGCCGCCGGCATGCGAAGACGGCGCGTGGCCGGGAATGAGCAGTCCGCGGCGCCTGTGAAATTCGAAGCTGCCGCCATTGTTGCAAACGAAGAGCGCGCCTTCAGGCCCGATGGCGAGGCCGTTCGGGCCGCCGCCCGGCGAAGCGATCCGCTGCGTCCTTCCGTCGGTCTTGACGCGTGTAATCCGGCCGGCGGCGATTTCGACAAGGATGACCGAGCCATCTTCCATGGCGACCGGTCCTTCCGGAAATCTCAAGCCCGCTGCAAGTTCTCGAATCTCCAAGAGCGCCCCTCCCAATCCCTGAAGCCTAGCACCAACTTTTGTGCTGAGTGACTCGTTTTTTCAGGAAGGATTTTAACGCAGGGTACGCAAAGGATGCGCGTGCTTCGACAAGCTCAGCATGAGGGAAATCCTTAGCATTCCTTACCCTGAGCCTGTCGAAGGGCTCTGCGGCCTCTGCGTTAAACCTTTCTCTGTGTCACTCATCTCCGAATCCTGGTGCTAGCCCGGAGAGGACGTGCGCTCGAGGGTGACGAAATCATAACTGAGACCGTCCGCTCCGACATGAGGTTCGCGCGCGGCTTCTTTCCACTCGTCGCGCCGGAGGGTGGGAAACATCGTGTCCCCCTCGAAATCTGCGTGAATTTCGGTCAGATAGATTCGATCCGCCAGGGGAATCGCATCGCGATAGATCCCGGCGCCACCGATCACCGCGATTTCGTCGGAGCCGAAACCATTCGCCAGCGTCAACGCGTCCCTGAGATTGCCGACCGCATGGGCGCCATCGGCGCTGAATTCCCGGTTTCTCGTGACGACGATATTGGTCCGGCCCGGCAGCGGCTTTCGGATCAGGCTGTCCCAGGTCCTGCGTCCCATGATGCACGGCTTGCCCATGGTCAGGGTCTTGAATCGGCGCATGTCCTCCGCGATCCGCCATGGCAGTTCGCCGCGACGGCCGATAACGCCATTGTCGGCACGCGCAACAACCAGCGCGATGCGGCTCATCGCAGTTCGTCGAGCATGGGCCAGGAAAGACGGTATGTGCGCCAGCCTTCGACGGGTTTGGCACGCAATTTATCGTAGAAGGCGATGGCCGGTTCATTCCAGTCCAGAACCTGCCACTCGATGTGGGTGGCGCCTCCCTCCCGCGCGCGCTCGGCGAGATAGCCGAGGAGGGCTTTGCCTACTCCGCTCCCGCGATGGGCCGGACGCACAAACAAGTCCTCAAGATAGAGACTGTGCGAAGCCTCGAATGTATCGTAAATCGAAAACCAAGTCGCCACACCTGCAGCTTCGCCGCCCATCTCGGCGACCGCACAGCGGCACGGGGATGCCGGGCCGATGATGTCGCGCGCAACGTCTGCGGCGGTGAGCCGAAAATTCGTGTCCAGCCTTTCGTAAACGGCCAGTTCGTGGAGAAGCGCGCGGACAGTTTCCTCATCGCCCGGAGATGCCGCGCGGACCGAGAGATTTGCCATGATTCCCACAAGAACGGTGCGGGACGACTATAGGTTGGGGGTATCCTATGACAATATCGGGGGAACAAAAGGCGACGATTTCGGTTGCCTCAACGGGGCGGAGAGAGGTTTTCCATGAGATTTCTGACGATATTCACGCTGGCCGTGGGCCTGGCTGCCGCAGCCACGTCCGTGTCCGCTCAAGGCGATGAGCACCATCCTGCCGGCGGTGCGCCGCGGGCAGCTTCGCCGCATCCGAGCATGAGCAGTCATATGAGCGCGCCGCGCTCGACTGCACCTCACGCACGGCCCAGCGCCAGCACCGCCAGCCGTTCGAGTACGCGAACTTCGATGGCCAGCCACCACACGGTGCATCATACGGTGCACCGCGTCTCCACCACGCATCACCGCACCACGGCCGCCCTCCACCATCGCACTTCGACGAGGCTGCGCAGCACGGCGGCAGCACGGCATGCGCGCGTGAACATTGCGAAGTTCCGGCGCACGATGGTGGCGACGCGGCACTTTCATGCCGGCCCGTATCGAGCGCCGCCGGGCTTCAGATATCGTCGCTGGGCCATCGGCGATCGTCTGCCCGGACTGTATTTCGCCCCCTCGTTCTGGATCAGCGATTTCGGAATTTACGGGTTGCTCGCGCCGCCCTACGGCTATGTCTGGGTACGCTATGGACCGGACGCGGTTCTCATCGACGAATACACCGGCGAGGTCATCTCGGTGGATTTCGGCCTGTTTTTCTGAGATTGCCAAGTGGAAGCCCCGGATCGGAACCGGGGCTTCACATCTCTCACACGGCCACTTCGGCCCTGATGTGCGGATGCGAGCGGTAATCTTCGAGTGAAAAATCGTCGTAGCCGAACGCGAAGATATCCGAAACCTGAGGATTGAGCCGCATGCGCGGCAGAGGATAGGGCTCGCGCGAAAGCTGTTCGCGCGCCTGCTCGCGATGGTTCAGGTAGAGATGCGCGTCGCCCAGCGTGTGCACGAAGTCGCCCGGTTCGAGCTCCGTGACCTGGGCCACCATCATGGTCAGCAGCGCATAGGACGCAATATTGAACGGCACGCCGAGAAAGATGTCGGCCGAACGCTGATAGAGCTGGCAGGAGAGCCGGCCCTCCGAAACGTAAAACTGGAACAGGCAGTGGCACGGCGGCAGCGCCATCCTGGGGAGATCGGCCGGATTCCACGCGGTCACGATCAGCCGCCGGGAATCGGGATCGGTACGAATGCCTTCGACGGTCGACGCGATCTGATCGATCGTCGCGCCATGGGGCGTAGGCCAGGACCGCCATTGCGATCCGTACACAGGTCCAAGCTCGCCCGCCGCGTCCGCCCACTCGTCCCAGATCGTGACCCCGTGCTCGCGCAGCCAGCGCACATTGGTCTCGCCGCGCAGGAACCAGAGAAGCTCGTAAGCGATCGATTTGAGATGCAGCTTCTTGGTGGTGACGAGCGGGAAGCCCTGCGCGAGATCGAAGCGCATCTGATGGCCGAAGATCGAAAGCGTTCCCGTTCCGGTGCGGTCGCGCTTCTCCACGCCCCGCGCGAGCACCGTTTCCATCAGATCCAGATATTGGCGCACAGGAAAATGTCCGCTTGTCCGCAATGCGACTCGCCGCACCTATTTGAAACCAATTCGGCCTCGAAATTCCATGATCTTCCTGCAGTCCTGTCGCACCCAGCCGGCGCGGGCCGGAGCGGCTTCAATTTCCCATCGGAAGAGCCTATATTGATGCCGTTCGGGTTCGCCCGGACTATGGCGATAAATGGCTGCGTAATAAGCGGACCGGACCCGGGGGCGGTACCCGGCGCCTCCACCAGAGCGATCGGGACGAGCGCTGCGGCGGGGGCGAAACAGGATCGACGGACGTGTAAAGGCTGTCCTTTTGCTCGGTATGGTATCCGCCGTTATCGGGCCGATCGTACAGGTGCCAACGATAACGAAATGGCCCTCGCTGCCTAATTAGGCAAGCGCGGTTTCGGGGAGCACCGGGCAACAGAAGCTCCCCACTT
>DASXMF010000060.1:0-3328 GCA_036495845.1 Rhizomicrobium sp. | reverse complement strand
CAGCTAGCGGCCGTCCATCGCCAAAGGTCTTGTTGTTTTGCCCAACCCACACGACTTTCACACGCCGCAATCGTCCTACACCAGGGAAGATCTGCTCAAATCAAGCGAAGGGGGATATTTCGGCCCCGGCAATGCGCAGTTGCCGGCACCGCCCATGCTTATGATGGACCGCATCACGGAGATCAGCATGGACGGCGGCGAATTCGGAAAGGGTCATATCGTCGGCGAGTTGGACATTGCGCCGGGCCTCTGGTTCTTCGATTGTCACTTTCCTGGCGACACGATGATGCCGGCAAGTCTGGGTTTGGACGCCATGTGGCAGATGGTCGGCTATTGGCTTGGCTGGTCCGGCTCACCGGGCAAAGGCCGCGCCATCGGCGTTGGCGAGGTGCAGTTCACCGGCCATATCACGCCGGAAACCAAACGCGTACGCTATGAGGTTGATATGCGTCAGGTGAGGCGCGGCAGGCTGGTTCTCGGAATTGCGAACGGACGAGTGCTCGCCGATGATACATGCGTGTATATTGCCAGAGATATGAGGGTTGGTCTGACAACGTCCACGGCCTGAACTGTCATCCAACGATCGAGCGGCTTTTCGCGCCGCCTTGAAAGCGATTGCACATCGCTGCGATGCAGAGTTCATTTTCGGAGGATCATGCGCTCCGGAAATGCTACGGTCACTCCACAGAACAAAAACAACACTGTTGGGGAGAAACCGCATGTCGAGCGATACCGTTCGCGCCGAAAGCCGCCGCCGTTTCCTGCAATATCTCGCGGCAAGCCCGCTATTCGCCTCCACCGGCTTGCCGGCATTTGCGAGCGAAGCTCCCTCCAAATGGCCGGATCCGATGATCTGGACCGGGCCGAGTACGGAGCCGATCAAGAGCCCGAAGGAAGCCATCAACGTCTTCGATTTCGAGCCGGCTGCGTTCAAGAACGTGCCGCCCGCGCATTTCGGCTACATGGCCTCGGGCCTCGACGATGAGGTCACGCTGCGCGCCAACCGCGAGGGCTTTCTGAAATTCCAGCTCAGGCCGCGCCGGCTCAACGATGTCTCCAAGGTCGATATGAGCGTGGAGATTTTCGGGACGAAATACGATTCACCGATCTTCGTCTGCCCGACCGGCGGCAATCAGTTCTTTCACCCCGACGGCGAGGTCGCGGTCGCGCAGGCGGCGCGCGCGGGCAATCATCTGCAGGTACTCTCGACCTCGTCGAACTATTCGGTCGAGGACGTGACGAAAGCGCGCGGCGCGCCGATCTGGTTTCAGCTCTACGCCTCGCCGCGCTTTGAGGTGGCGCAGGCCCTGATCAAGAAGGCGGACGCCGCCGGCTGTCCGGTGCTGGTGGTTACCACCGACCGCGTCGCCGGGCGAAATCAGGAAACGCTGTTCCGCCTGATGAAGAGCGACACCCGCGATTGCTCTGCCTGTCACGATCGCGGCAGCTTTGCCGCGCGTGTCGTGCGCCGGCACAATTATGACGGCATCGATCTGTCTGCCATCACCGGGGGCGGGGAGTCCGCCGATCTGACCTGGGACATGGTCAAACGCATGCGCGACGTCACACGCATGAAGATCGTGCTCAAGGGCATCGTCACGTCAGAGGATGCCGAGCTTGCCGTGCAGAACGGCATGGACGGCATCCTGCTCTCCAACCATGGCGGGCGTGGCGAGGACAATGGGCGTTCGACCATCGATGCGCTGCCGGAAATCCTGGCCGCAGTGAAGGGGCAGATTCCCGTTTTCATCGACGGCGGCTTTCGCCGCGGCACCGATGCCATCAAGGCGCTCGCGCTGGGTGCGAAAGCAGTCGGCATCGGCCGGCCCTATCTCTGGGGGCTGGGCGCGTTCGGCGAGGAGGGCGTCGCGCGCGTGCTCGATATCATGCGCACCGAAACGCGCGCTGCCATGCAGCAATGCGGCGTGCGCTCGTTGGCCGAGCTCAATCCGAATTTTGTCCGCAGGGCGAGCTAAATCGCACGTGCGATCTGGGGCGGGGGGGTCCTAGCGAGCAGGCGCCAGGAAGAGGTCGAGTTCCGCTTGTGGGCCTCTCGGAAGTGCCGTGATGTCCGACTTGTGTCCGAAATGCGCACCTCAGCGGCGTCCGCCGGCCACTCTGAACTTATGGGTTCACGTCCTGGCATCGTAGCCGCATAAGCGCAACGACATGCGGCGCCTTCGCCCGGTGTCGCTTCCGCGTCCGCTCTTCGCCGGACGCGTCGCTTACCCGGGCTCGGAACCGCAAACCTGGACGTTTCGCGATCAGCTGCGGCCCGCGGTTCGGGAGTCCGCTTCGCGCGCCAGTCGCAACGCCTTGAGACGTTCGCGATTCTGATAGAACGCCTTCTGCGCGGCCTCGTGTTCGCGCATGGCCTGTTCGGCATCCGCGCGACGCTGCGCGTCGCGGGCCTTGCGCTCTTCGGAGGTGAGGATTTTCGGGGGGCGGGCTTCATAATCTTCTGTCATGCCAATACAACGCACCACGGATTAAAAAGTTCCCCCTCGGGTTCCGGGTGTGGAACTCAGCCCTGCGCCATATTGAGCCGGTCTGGACCCCTCAGTGGGCCGATCTGCCATACCCGGCTCGGTTTGCCCGACGGCAAATCAATTCGAATGATTTCAGGCGCGAGGTCGCCTCTCGGGTGCCCGGAGTGCTCTTAGACGGCGTGCGGCGAAGACCTAATTTCGCGAGCCGTTTCAATGAATTTGGGTCATTGACGTCCTCGATAGGGAAATTTCCGTTTTTCCAAGAAGTGTGATTTCTTTCGCGCATCCCGCCTCCATCGGGGGCGTATCGCGATCGTCACGGACGTAAGGCGGCGGGATGCGGTGGACGCAAGGAGGCTCAGCGCGCTGGTCGCGCCGACCAAAGCATCCTCGCGGACGGCCAAGTCGTGTGGTCCCGATCCCCCGACACTGACCCGACGCTGGGATCAAGCTTGCAGGTGACCAAGCCTGCGGGCGACGGAGGAGATCAAGCGGAGCACCGGGGAGCACGGAGCAGCCGTTTAGCACCATTCCCTACGCCCTTGATCTTTCTGAGGGACGATGTACGCCCTTGATCTCTCTGAGGGACGATGATGCGACAAAGCTCGGACAAATCCCGTCGCGAGATCATAGTTGCTTGTCATTGCGAGGAGCGCAGCGGATGAAGCAATCCATACCGTCCCTTGCGTTGACAGTCTGGATTGCTCGCTTCGCTCGCAATGACGAATGTCAAGCAGCGGAACTCTCTTCCCGCCCGCGCCCGACGGCACTAGGATCAACGCAAAAGCGCTTCTGGAGACAACGCCATGCAGCAACAGACACCGCAAGAGCAATTCGAC
>DASXMF010000059.1:0-14188 GCA_036495845.1 Rhizomicrobium sp. | reverse complement strand
GTGCACCCCTCACCCGCGATTGAATGGTTGCGAGGACTGTGTGCTTGAGCCCTCTCCCACAGGGGGAGAGGGGACACCTGGCCCGAATTTGCCCGCGTCAGTTCAAGACTCGGATTTCCCTCTCCCCTTGTGGGAGAGGGGCAGCAAAGGTGACTGTCAAATCTCACCAACTCGGGTGAGGGGTGAGTCACGCAACAACAGCTTCATCAAACCATTCCTGCGAATAGTCTCCGCACTCCCTCTGCTTCTCGTGCTCGCGTCGCCGGGATTAGCGGAGCAGGCATCTGTCGTGATGAAGAATTTCGATTTTTCGCCGATGGCGCTTACCGTGCGCGCGGGAACGATCGTCACCTGGACGAACCTCGATGGAGAACCGCATACGGTGACCAGCACGGACGGATTGTTCCGTTCCGGCGCACTCGACCAGAACGACACGTTCCATTTCAAATTCGACAAGCCCGGCGTCTACAAATATCTCTGCTCCATCCATCCCAGGATGCTGGCGACGATCACGGTGAAATGAATCGACCAACCCTCCCCTCAAGGGGAGGGTAGAGACGAGCGCGTCCGTGCGAGCTCGGATTTTTCCGCTGGCGACAGATCGAGGCCCTTCGCGATTGCGAACTGCTTGCGTGCGTCATCGTCACGCCCGGCATAATGCAGCGCCTCTCCCCATTCGAGATGCAGCCGGCCCCAATGGGGCGCGTCCTTCGCCGCCTCTTCGAACTTCGCGAGCGCGAGGTCGGATCGGCTCTTTGCCATCAAGGCCTCGCCCCAGAATTCGAGCGGATCTGCGAAATGCGGGGCTCTTGCATGAGCGGTTTCGAATTTCGCGATCGCGGCATCACCATTGCCGCTGCGCAGGAGAGCGTGCCCCCAATCGGTCCAGGCAAAGGGCGGCGACGGTGCATCGTGCACGGCGCGCGCAAACCAGTAATCGGCTCCGCGCCAGTTCTTCTGCAGCACATCGATGCGTCCGCGAACGCGGAGACAGAGAATGCAGTCGAAAGGTGTCTGATCGATCAGACTGTAAGCGGCCGGCAGATTGCCGGACATCGCCAAAGCGAGCGCGGTATTCGGCCAGAACTGGCGCTGCGCCACGACGTGCCCTACCCGGCCGAGCTTTGCCAGGCTGGCCTGGAATATCGCACGCTGCTCGAGCGCCGGATGCCAATCGCCCAGAAACAGCTCGGTGATCGTAAGGATGACGCGACGCAGGAGCAGGGTCTGCGGATTGGTGGTCGAAGGAAGATTTGCGAAGCGCGTGCGCACGCCTGGTCCGTCGTGCATCAATCCCAGGGCGATGATGTCGCTCTGGCGCGCATTCTCGACCTGGCCGTTGAATTCAGGCAATGCCTCGATCCGGCGATTGTAATCGAGCTGCGCTCTGTAATCGCCGAGGTCACCTGCCAATGTGCTCCTCGCCAGAGCGGGTCCAAAGGTCCAGGATTGATCGCTGAGATCGGTATCCTTGCGCTGACCCGTCAGCGCTACAAGCGTTCGCGCGTCCGCAAGTGCTGCCTCGTCATGCTGAAGCTGTCCTTCGATGCCC
The DNA here is from genome assembly GCA_036495845.1 of Rhizomicrobium sp. Lineage (GTDB taxonomy): Bacteria > Pseudomonadota > Alphaproteobacteria > Micropepsales > Micropepsaceae > Rhizomicrobium. Next base: position 12,636 of record DASXMF010000059.1, on the reverse strand, counting down.
ATGATGTTGGTGTAGGACATGATGAAATCCGGCCTGACCAACAATGCGCTTTGCAGGGCCGCCATGGCGCGGGAGAAGTCTCCGTCTCCGGAATAGGCATTGGCGAGCCCGACATAGGCCCAGGCGCGATCCTGCGGCGATCCGTTGGCAATCAGCGCCTCGTAGGCGTCAACCGCTTCCTTCGCGCGGTTCGCGCTCGTCAGGTAGACGGCGTAGCGGTAGGGCTGGGTCGAGCGATAGACGGACTCGGCGGCTTTCTGCAGCAATTTGTCGAGATCGGCCTCGCTCCCCGTGAAGGTGGGTCCGGTATCGCTGCCGGCGCGCGCCGTGACCGCGATCCCGTTGGGGACATGATAAATCTCGCCGGTGATGCGCGTCTGATGTCCGAGCCACGCATGAAGCGTGCGGTTGAATTCTCCGATCGAAATTCCGGTGTCGGGGATCTGCAACTTGATGTCATTGCCCCAATTGTTGGCGTAGCTCGAAGGTGCACGGTTCGAGACAGTCTGCGCCTGGAGCGAGGACAGGCGATCGAGAATCCGCGCCGCCACCACTTCGCCGGTCAGCCCGCGGCCGGCAAGATCGGGCGGCACCGAAAAGGCTTCGACCACAAGGCCTTTGTCGCGGGCGGCTGCCCAGATCATTCCGGCGACGCCCATGGCGACCGTCACGAGTATGAAGGCAAGCGCCAGCTCGAAGGCAACTTTCATCACGTCGCTGATGTGGCGCACACGCAACGACCACAGGCGTATGCTGTCTTCTCGCCTCAGGCTCTCGGCCTGCAACCGCGCGACTTCCGCCTGCTCGCGGGCGAGCCGCGTCTGCTCGCCTAGGAACTCGTTGACCTTGGCGGGATCGCCTCCTGCGAGCGCCGACCATGCCGGCCCGTTCCCCGCGCCGCCCGATGATTGCTGCGATTCCTCGTTCATGCACCGCATCCCCTGACCCCTGGGGGGAGGTTATACAGGTTCAGCCGTCTTGCGGAGGCAGGCGCTCGAACACCTTTAGCCGCGGTGGTAGCGCGACCCAGGCCGGGCGGCTCGCGCCGAAGATCGCCATCGTCGGACGGAAGTTCGATGGATCGTCGAGCGAGCCCGCGTAGATCGTGTGGGAATCGTGCTTGCCGATTTCGCCACCGAAAACGAGGCCGCCGCAGACCGGACAGAAATTGCGTACGGCTTCGCCGCCCCGCTCCGCCTTCGAGCGAAATTGCCGTGTCTCGCCGCTGAAACGCAATGCGCCGGCTGGGAATCCCATGAAGGGAATGAATCCCGAGCCCGACGCTTTGCGGCAGTCGGCGCAGAAGCAGTAGCCCGCGTATGTTGGCTCGCCTTGCGCTTCATAGCGTAACGCGCCGCACAGGCATCCGCCCATGATCCGCTTTGTTTCTTTGCTCATCGTGTTCTGCTCCTCACGGGCTCGACCTGGCTGGGGCAGGATAGCCGAAGGTCCGCGGGCGCGCGCCGCGGACGGTTAGCTTTCCGGAAACCATGCCGGTCTAGACTCGCAACCACCATACGGAGCGGGCGCCATGAACTGGATGGACGAAGCGGCCGCGAAGGACCAATCGCTTGTGCATCGCGCGCTGATGCTGGAGGTGCAGGATTCGCTGCTGCTGGCCTACACGGATTTCTGGAAGCGCATCCTGACAGATGGCTGCGCGACCGCAGAATCGTCGGACTGGGCATCACTCTCCTTCGACATTCTCGACCGCCAGGTGGAAGGCGACGAGCAAGGTTACATGCACGCGATGTTCCGCAACGGAGTGAAGAAACCCGCGCGCGGCCTCGGGCAGTATTTCGTTCGCGGTGTCGCCTTCGATTGCATCCAGCCCCGCGGCGAGGACAACAACACTTTCAACAAGAGACAAATCCGCTGGTTGCTCAAGCATTATGGCGTGCTGAAAGAAGCGGCGAAAAGCGCCGAAATGCTACCGCTCTTCGAGCGCTTCGGCCGAAGTCGGGGCTGCCCGATCACCGCGGCGACGTCGTATGGCTGGTTCGATCTGCAGCTGGGCAGGGACTCCTTTGGCCCCCTGCCGAGCGAAGACGAGGCGATGCTCGCGGGAAACGACCCGCCGCCGGTCAGTCCGCTCAAGGATCTGCTGGGCGGAATCATGGAATTTGAATGACGATGGATCCTTCCAGCGCAGACCGGCTCAAAATTCTGCGCGTGTTGCGCCAGTTTCATGCCGAATGGCCAAACTCATGGCTCGGCGTACGCGACATCGCCTTCTTCCGGCGCGAGACGGAGGCGTTTGTTGCCGCAGCCGGAGAGCTTGAGGCCGAAGGTTTGATTCTCAAAATCGGCGGCGACAATCGTTCGGAGCCCGGTTATCGCCTCAATCCGGAGCGGATCGCCGATCTGCGTCGTGAGTTCGTACCGAGTATCCGGCGAATCGTACTGGCCATTGCGTTCGCGCTGCTCGCCGGCGTGATGGCGTTCGCGACTTTCCGGGCGCATTGAAATCAGGACGGTCGCGGTGGGCGGCAATCTCCAGCGGCCGCGCCATGTGCTCCGGGCCGGCTATACGAGTCGTTCCGCCGTTCCGTCGAGCGCCATCAGGTAGCCCTCGAAGCCAAAGCCTGGATACCGCGAGTCGAGTTGCCTTTTCACGTTCAGCATGACCGATTTGTGCTGCGCAGCTTCCGCTTCTCCCGTACCCGCAAATTTCTCGCCGAACGCCGCCTTGTAGGCGCCGCAGTCGCGATGATCGAGCGCGACAAGTTTCCTGACGTGATGAAGCTGCTTGGCGAGCGCCAGCTGATCCCAGAACGCTGCGTTGGAGGACGGGAATTTCGGCGATACCGCCGCGAGCGAGGCGCCTGCGAGCGACACCTGGTCGTATTCCTTGGTCAAGTGCAGGCTGCCGAAGAAGCGTGTCGCATCGTCCACCAGTCGGTAATCGATGCAAGTCAGCCCCAGCGCTTCGGCTTCTCCTGCCGCACGCACGGAAAACGGCAGCAGGCCGAAGCCCGTTGCCGCAACCGCGAACAACCCCATTTGACGTCGGGTCAGTCCGTTCGTGCACATGCCGATCCCCTCGGTACGCAATCATCGTCGGCGCGCGATTCCGCACCAATCCGCCAATATCTCACGAATCCCCACATTGCCCCAATTAACAAATGCTAGTACGACGGCAGGGCTGGGGCTGTCGCGTGGGCGGCGGTCCGCACGAGGGAGGGAATCATGAGAGCGTTGATTTGTGCTGCCATGCTGGTCGTGGCGGGATCGGCTTCGGCCGCGGACATGACCGAACAGAAGCTCGTCGACATGGAAGCCGCCTGGTCGAAGGCGATGGTAGCCAAGGATACCGCGGCGATTTCGGCGATCGTTGCCGACGATTGGAGCGGCCAGAACCCGGGCGGCAAGATGCAGAACAAGGCCGGGTTGCTTGCCGACATCAAATCCGGTGATTCGGCGGCGACGAGCATGGCCAATCACGACGTCCATGCGCGCGTGATGGGCGACATGGCGGTGGTTCAGGGAGCCGACGACGAGAAGAGTACCGAAAAAGGCAAGGACACGAGCGGTTCCTACACCTGGACGGACGTCTTCGCGAAGCGCGGCGGCAAATGGGTCGCTATCGCCTCGCAGGTGACCAAGACAAGCCCGTAGTTTCCGGGGACAGCGCGGCTCTCTCCAATTGCGGGCAGCGCGTGTTTCACCCTCACCCGCGCATGAGCTGATCAAGGGACAGAGTGCGTGATCCCTCTCCTTTTGTGGGAGGGGCGCGCGCGACCAGGATTGTCGACTGCGTGAGAGCGGGTGAGGGGTGATTCTTGTTCGGTACGTGTAAAATCGTTCACGAGCAAAGGATCCACCAACCCGCCGGTTGACAGCCGCCAAACGTCATGCCAATTTTTTGGCATGGCAAAACGCGAGCGGACGAGCCATGCGCACGCGGAGAAGTCGGACGGCTACAGCCGCCGGGAACGCGAGATCATGGATGCGCTCTACCGGCTGGGCAAAGCCTCGGCGGCCGAAATTCGCGAGCAAATCCCGGACCCGCCCACCTATACCGCGATCCGCACCCATCTCTCGATTCTCGAGCGCAAAGGCCATCTGCGGCACGAGAGCGACGGCACGCGCTATATCTACGAGCCGCTGGTCGCGCGCGAGCAGATCGGCCGCCGCGCCATTGATTCGCTGCTGCAGACATTCTTCGACAATTCCGTGGAACGTGCCGTCACAGCCCTTCTGACCCGCAAGGATGCCGACATCCCGCGCGCGGATCTGGATCGGCTGGCGCGGCTCATCGACAAGGCCAGGAAGGAGGGACGATGACTTCGCTCTTCGCATTGCGCGCGCTGCTGTTCGCTGGCGACATGCTCGCGGGTTCCACCGTGATCATGTGCTTCGCCTGGCTCTTCGCCGCGCGCAGATCGGCGAGCGGGCGTCATCTCTGTTGGCTCGGCGCCTTCGGTGCTTCATTGGCCTTGCCCATCCTTGCTGCGATCGTGCCGTCGCTCTTTCACATCCTGCTGTCCGCGCCGCCAAGGCTTCCAGTTCTGCAAACTTTCGATGCAACTGACCTCGCCGCGCTTCCGCCGTCGCAGCCGAGCGGATTTTCTTTCGACCCACCCGCCATCGCGCGGATTCTTGGTGCGATCTGGCTCCTCGGCGTTATCGCGGTTGCGCTGCGCTCCGCCGTCGCCACTCTCTGTGTCTCGGCGCTGGGGCGTAGAAGCCGTCCGTTCGCGCTTCCTCCGCAGGCCCTGCCCAGAGTCGCGGCGACCCATCGCGAATGCGAATTGCGGATTTCCGACGCGGAGAACGGACCGGTTGCCTGGGGCCTGCGCCGCCCCGTCATCCTGTTGCCGAAGAGCGCAGTCTCCTGGCCGCGCGACAGGCTGCATGCGGTGCTGTTGCACGAGCTTGCGCATATCCGCCGGCGCGATGCGCTGGCCCTTGCGCTGTCGCATCTCGTATGCGCGCTCTACTGGCCCAATCCTCTCGTCTGGATGGGCGCGAAGTGGCTCCGCCGCGAAGCCGAGATGGCGGCGGACGACGCAGTGCTTGTCGCCGGGATCCGACCCTCATCCTACGCCGGCGAATTGCTTGATCTGGCCGCGGAATTCCGCCTGCGACAGCCCGCGTTCGCCAGCGTCGCCCTGTTCATGGCAGCGCCTTCGGCACTTGAAGCGCGCGTCCAATCCGTACTCGCCCCAACCTCGCTCAGATCGGGAGTGACTTTCATGGACGTGATGAAAATCGCAGGCGCCGGACTTGTCTCCGCTGCAGCGATTGCCTTTGCCTGCCCCTCGCTCGCGCAAGAAACGGTGACACAGGTTCCGCTTGCGCCACTTCCGGCCATGGCCGCGCCAGCGGCACCTGAAGCACCACCCGCACCTGAATCACAACTGTCACAAGACGCACCGCCGGCACCCGAGGCACCACCTGCGCCCGAGGCGCCGCCCGCACCCCCTTCTCCGCCCGCCGAAGCGGTGGCTCCCGATATCGCCGTTCCGCACATCCACGTGCACCTGGATTCGCGCGAATTGCGAAATCTGAAACACATCGATCTGAGGCGCGTGCGTCTCGCCGTCGAGAAGGCCAGACGCGAAGCGCGCGTGGCGGTGGAGCGGGCGCGTCCGGAGATCGAACGGGCGGTGCGCGAGGCGCATGTGAGCGAAGACGCAATGCGCGCCATCGAAGCGGAACGGCCGGAGTTCGACCGGGCGGCACGCGAGATAACCGACAGTTATCGCCCGGAAGTCGAGCATGCGCTCGCGGAAGCACGTCCCGAAATCGATCGCGCACTTGCGGAAGCGCAGGAAGAGCTTGAAAGGGCGCATATCGATGCGAAGGTCCAGGCACGCGTCGACGCGGCGTTGAAGCGCGCGGAGATCCGGATCGAGGCGGCCGAATCGCGCGACCGCGAGTCGCGTCGTGACGAGCGGGGCGAAACCCGCGACGCACCGGAGCCACCCGAAATGCCCGACCCGCCGGACGCGAATTAAAAGCGCGGCGAACTCCTTTTACCGAACGGCTCCGAGTTCAGAAGCATCTCACCGCGGGGCAGGACAGGCTCGTTGTGACCGGCAGGAGCACCGGTGCGGCCTACGCGCCGCAGTGACACTGGACCGCCGCGCGCATCCGTAATAAGCCATTATTCGCTGCCGTTTCGAGCGATGCCCCGGCGCGTTTGCCGCTCGGGCTCGGTCCCGTCATCGTCATTTCAGTCGAGCGGCGCGTGCACAACCCATGATCTCGCGTCGCGGGAATGTTTGGGACCGGGATTGGATTCGCGAGGGAGCAAGATTCGGCGACGATGATGGATATTGGAATTCTGGCCGGTATTGCGGCTTCCCTTGTTCTCTTGCTGATTCTGGTTTTCCGGAAATCGGCGAGTGGAGATTCTGGACCGGTCCTCGACAGACTCCAGACGATAAAGTCGGATGTGGATCGCCTGGACCGGGTGGTTCGCGAAGATGGCGAAACGGCGCGGACCGGCTCGGACGAGAGGGGTAGGCTCCTTCGATCTGAAATCTCGACGTCGCTTGCTGAATCGCGTGCCGAAATGTCGGCAACCATGACGGCCATCCGCTCGGAAATTGTTGCCGCCCTCGAGAAGGCGGGACAGGATCTGAGACTCTCCTCTGCAGAGCTTTCCACTGTGCAGAAGGAACGACTCGACGACGTGTCGGCAAAGCTCATCGTTCTCACGGACGCCCTGGAAAAGCGCCTCGAGAGCAACCGCGCCACGATCGAGGCGAAGTTTGCAGAAATCAGGAGCGAGTCCGCGGCCGCGTCGGTCCAGCTGCGCGACGGGGTGCAGCTCACTCTCGGCCGTATGGGAGAATTGCTGCGGGAGGGAGCAAAGGAAACGGGCGAGCAGCAGAGAGCCGTCCTGGAGGTAATGGTTCAAAAGGTCGACCGCCTTTCCGAGACCAATGTCCAGGCGTCGGAAAAGCTTCAGGAGAGTCTCCAGAACAACCTGAACACGCTCCGCTCCGAGAACTCGGAAAAGCTCGAGCTCATGCGGCAGACGGTCGACGAAAAACTTCAAGGCACGCTCGAAAAGCGATTGGGCGAATCCTTCAAGCAGGTCAGCGAAAGACTCGAGGAAGTTCACAAGGGGCTGGGAGAGATGCAATCGCTGGCCACGGGAGTCGGCGATCTCAAGCGCGTTCTGACCAACGTCAAGGTGCGGGGAACCTGGGGCGAAACCCAGATTTCAAATCTGCTGGCCCAGGTTTTTTCTCCCGAGCAATACTACGTCAATCACGCCACCCGTCCCGGATCTGCCGAGCGCGTCGAATTTGCGATACGATTTCCGGGCCGCGGGCCGGAAGATCAGGAAGTGCTCCTCCCGATCGATGCAAAATTTCCGCGCGAAGATTACGAGCGTCTGGTGGAAGCCGCCGAGTGCGGCGACGCTGACGCCGTGGAGGTGGCGGCCAGGGCGCTCGAAATCCGCATCAAGGCTGCGGCTCGCGACATTCGCGACAAGTACATTTGCCCGCCACAGACGACGGATTTTGCCGTTCTGTTTCTCCCGACCGAAGGGCTTTATGCCGAGGTGCTGCGCCGGCGCGGTCTCGCGGATGTGCTGCAACAGGAATACCGCGTGTCGATCGCGGGCCCGACCACCCTGCATGCCCTGATCAACAGCCTTCAGATGGGATTCAGGACGCTCGCGATTCAGCGCCGGTCGAGCGAGGTGTGGGAAGTGCTGGGCGCGGTCAAGACGGAGTTCGGCAAGTACGGCTCCGTTCTCGACAAGGTGCAAAAGAAGCTGCAGGAGGCCTCAAAGTCTGTGGATGACGTCGCCGTCCGGCACCGTGCAGTCACAAGATCGCTTCGCGTGGTCAGCGAAGTTCCCGATTTGCGGGCCCAGGAGTTGATACCTGCCACCACGCCGCCGGATCCGGAAGAGGCGCAGGAAGAAGCTTGAGTGCCTGCGCGAGGCCTATTGTTGGAAGCGGTTGTCCCCAAATGATCAAGAACTTCAATAGCGTGATGGAGACAATATACCGGGCCATCAGCGGATGACCCCTCACCCGCGTCGGGGCGGTTGAGAGTCCTCTTCCTGCATCCCTCTCCCACAAGGGAAGAGGGTAATCCAGGCGCTGCATCAGCTCTGGAAAATCAGCGCCTTGAGTCCCCTCTCCCCTTGTGGGAGAGGGGTGAAGTCCACTGCCGATGCAACCATTGCAGAGGAGGTGAGGGGTTCTTGAAGCACGAATTCGCGCGCAAGCTCAGACGGGATCAAACTGAAGTTGAGCGCAAGCTATGGTACGCTCTGCGCGACCGGCGCTTTTGTTCGTACAAGTTCCGCCGTCAGCAGCCGATTGGATCCTATGTCGTCGATTTCGTCTGTTTTGAGGGCGGACTTGTTGTCGAACTCGACGGCGGTCAGTGCCCGAGAATGCGGATGCCGAACGCGTCCGCACCGCTTTCCTCGAACGCGAAGGGTTTCGTGTTCTGCGTTTCTGGAATCATGAAATGCTCAAGAATTTCAATGGCGTGATGGAAACAATATACCGTGCCATCAGCGGATGACCCCTCACCGGCGCTTGGGCGGTTGAAAGTCGTCGTCCTGCCGTCGCGTCAGGCGACTTGGCGGGGAAATTCGCGCAATCGGAACGAGGGCAGGAACACGCGCAACGTCGTGCCGCGGTTCACCGCGCTCTCCAGCGTCACGCGCCCACCCTGGGCTTCCACAAGTCCGCGCACGATCGGCAGGCCAAGACCCGTGCCCTGATTCTCGAGAACCACATCATGGCGAGCCTGCCCGAAGCTCTCGAATACGCGCGCCTGATCCTCCGGCGCGATTCCCACTCCGGTGTCCGAAACCTGGAGACAAAACTCGCCGCTTTCGACAACGAAGGCAGAGATGGTCACCTGACCGCCCGGTCTGGTGAATTTCACGGCGTTCGACAGAAGATTGAGAAGAATCTGACGCAGCGAACGCAGGTCCGAATGGATCATTGGCAATGTCAGGGGCGCATCAGCGCGCAGCGCGATGCCGGCGCTTTCGGCCTTGGGCTGCATCAGCGATACGCAATCGCGCACCAGATCCGGCACGCGGATATTGGAATCGCGGAGCTCGTATTTTCCGGCCTCGATTTTCGACAGGTCGAGAATGTCGTTGATCAGGCTGAGAAGGTAGCGCCCGGAGGAGTGGATGATGTCGGGATATTCTTCGCTCTTGTCGCGGAATTTTGGGCTCTTCAGCATCTCCGAGAATCCGAGGATGGCGTTGAGCGGCGTGCGCAGTTCGTGGCTCATATTGGCGAGGAACTCGCTCTTGGCGCGGCTCGCTTCGAGCGCCACGGCGCGCTCCGAAATCGCCAGCCGGCGAGCGGCATCGACGTCGCGTAAGGCCTGCACGGAAATCGCGCGGGCGTCGTCCGCCGCCTTGTGGGCGATGGCCAGCTGGTCGCGCGCGTGGCGGATATTGATCCAGGCGCTGACGAGGGCGAAGGTGACGGGAATGGTAACCAACGTACCGATCGTCAGCGTCACATAGGGCGTATAGCCCGCCGGATTCTTGAGAATGACGATGGAGAGCACATAGTCGAGAGTCATCGCCGCGGCAACCGCGACCACCGAAAGGGCCGCGGTCCACTGGAGCTTCTGCCGAAACATCCCGATCCGTCCTGCCATCTTGGGGGAAAGTCTAGTTCGCGCAGACTACTGCCCGGTAAAAGGGTAAAGACGATTGATCAGGTTTCGTTAGCAATTCGTCACTCTCTGGCATCGGGCCTGGGGGCGCGCTAGCCTGACCGCCGTCCGGGGCTTTTGGGGCATTCGAATGACCGTCGCTGTCGAGAGCGTGCCGCGCCCTGTTGCGAGCATGGGGGCGGGGATCGTGTCCCTCCTCTCGCTCGCGCTCTTCATCAACTATGTGGATCGCGGAAATCTCGCGACTGCCGCACCTTTGATGCAGACGGAGCTCAAGCTTTCGGGCGCCGAACTGGGCCTTTTGCTGTCGGTCTTCTACTGGAGCTACACGCCCTGCCAGATTCTGGCCGGCTGGCTTTCGGAAAGGATCAGCGCCACGTTTGTACTGGCCATCGGTCTTGCGATCTGGTCGCTGGCGACCGCGGCCACGGGGCTCGTTTCGGGCTTCGCCGCGCTCATTGCGCTGCGGCTGCTGCTCGGCGTCGGCGAAAGCGCGTTGTTCCCCTGCAGCTCGAAGCTGCTGGCAAAGCACCTTCCGCCGCACAAGCTCGGCAGTGCCAACGGCGCGATCGGTGTGGGCCTGTCGCTCGGGCCTGCATTCGGAACCTTCGTCGGCGGCATGCTGATGGCCAGGTATGGATGGCGGCCGGTATTTTTCCTTTTCGGCATCGCCTCTCTCGCCTGGCTGGTACCGTGGCTTCTCGCAACGCACGATTCCCCGCTCGGCCGCAACGATGCGAGCGACGAACCGGCGCCGGGCTTTCTCGACATCCTTCGTCATCGGGAAGCGTGGGGCGCCTGCCTCGGTCATTTCAGCGCGAACTACGCCTTCTATTTTGTGATCTCGTGGCTGCCGCTTTATCTCGTGCGCGAACGCGGTTTCACGATTGCCGGGATGTCAATGCTTGGCGGATTGATCTATCTCGTCAACGCCGCGAGCACCACGGTTTCCGGGTGGGCGTCCGACCAATGGATTCGGATGGGCGCCAGCACCAATCGCGTGCGCAAGGTGATGATCGTCGCGAGCCATGCCGGCACCGCGCTGGCCATGCTCGGCTGTGCCTTCGGAAATACTTCATTGGCCGTTGCCAGCCTGTTCCTGGCCGCGATGTCGTTCGGACCGGGCACGGTGTCGCTCTACGCCATCGGACAGACGCTCGCAGGGCCGCGCTGTGGTGGAAAATGGATCGGCGTGCAGAATTGCGTCGGCAATATCGCCGGCATTGTCGCGCCGGTCGTCACCGGGTTCGTCATCGACCGTACGGGCCAGTTCTTCTGGGCATTTGCCATCGCCTGCGCGGTCGCGCTCGGCGGCATTTTCGCCTGGGGCCTGATCATCCGCCGCGTCGCGCCGGTGAAGTGGAATCCGTGCGGCGCCGTATGACGCGCCGTCTTCTGGGAATTCACCCCGGCTCGCGCTGCGATGCCGTGCGGCAAATCGAGGCGGAAGCGTCGCGAAAGTGCGGGGGCGTTTTGGAGTTGCACTGGGCTGTGACGGGCGCGATCAGGGATTTGCTTCTGCCGCCGGCTGGTGCGCCGGTGCGCGCGGACGAATTGTGGCGGCATACGTGCTTCGAGGCATTCGTCCGATCTCAAACCGGCGAAGACTATTACGAATTCAACTTCTCGCCCTCGACGGAATGGGCAGCGTATCGCTTCGACGGATACCGCAGTGGCATGCGCGTGGCCGACGAGATTGCGCCGCCGAGAATCGTAATCCGGCGCAGCGACGATACATTCGAAATGCATGCAGTATTGACTCTGCCGCGACTCGAGGAAGCAGCAATCTGGCAACTCGACCTCGCGGCAGTCATCGAGGAGCGCGGCGGACGGATTTCTTATTGGGCGCTCGCCCATCCACCCGGCAAGCCGGATTTCCATCATTCCGATTGCTTTACGCTCGAGTTCCCCTGAGCCTGGCAAAGATCCCGCCGTCCCCGGATGTTACGACAGTAGAATTTCAAGTATGGTTCTTCCTGCAAGGTCGAGAAAACGTGCGCCGTTCGACTTTGTCTGATTGCCGGCTGTAGCGGGAGATATTCCATTTTCCGAATTCGCGATCTCCTCTGCAAATCCACTTCGGGCTGCGTAATTGCACTGGCTATATTTTCCGCGTCAGGCAGCGCCGGTGCGACCAGCTTCAAGGTGCTTTATTCCTTCACCGGCGGAAGCGATGGCGGCTATCCCGCCTATGGCAGCCTGATTATGGACAACAACGGCAATCTCTACGGGACAACAGAATTAGACGGCCATGACGCTGGCACGGTTTACAGGCTTGCTCCAGATGGCACCGAAACGGTGTTGCATTACTTCAGCGAAGGAAGCGACGGTTTCGGACCTGAGGCGCTGGTCATGGACAAGAAGGGCAATTTATGGGGAACGGCGTGCTGCGGCGGCAATGCGAATGGTTGCGGGGTCATTTTCAAAATCACGACAAACGGAAACGAAAAATTGGTCCATACCTTCGCTGGACCGCCGGGTGATGGCTGCGGCCCCGATGCTGCTTTGATCACAGACCAGAGCGGCAATTTTTATGGTACGACACCGTATGGCGGTGAGCATCGCGGAGGTGCGGTTTTCAAACTTGCTCCCGACGGCAGCGAAACTCTGATGTTTTCTTTCAATCTCAAGGGTGACGGCTTCTTTCCCTTTGCTGGATTGATCATAGACGAGAATGAAAATCTGTTCGGCGCGGCTGTTTACGGTGGCGCGAAAGACCTCGGCACAGTCTTCGAGATCGCCCCGGACGGTACCGAGACCGTGCTGCACGTTTTCAAGAGGCCAGCAAAGCAAGGCAGCAACCCGGACGGCGTAATCATGGACCAAGCAGGCAACCTCTACGGAACAGCATCCAGCGGCGGACTCGCAGGCTGCTACGGGGACACTGGCTGCGGCGTCGTGTTCAAGCTGGCGCCGGACGGGACCGAGGCGGTGCTTCATTTCTTCACCGGCAAAAAAGGGGATGGCAGCAACCCCCTCGGCGACCTGATTGCGGACGGCGCG
>DASXMF010000058.1:0-20930 GCA_036495845.1 Rhizomicrobium sp. | reverse complement strand
TCGTGGTCCCTGTGCTCTATCACGTAATGGCCACGCTCGGCGTGAGCGCCGCCGTGCGCATGCACCTTGCCATCGGCACCACGCTTGCTGCGATGGTCCCTGCATCCCTTGCTTCCGCTCGCACGCACTTTGCCCAGGGCACATTCGACGCGGTGCTGCTGCAGCGCCTGGCCGCGCCTTTGCTCGCGGGGGCGGTCATTGGAATTGCATTCTATGCGGTGGCCGGCGAGAGAACGCTCGCCGTCGTCTTCGCGCTATTCGCCTTGCCGATTGCGCTCTTCTTGGCGCTCGACCGACTCCGCCGGCCGCTGGCGGCGCATCCACCAAGGCGTGTGACCGGTCTTGTGCTGCCCGCACTGATCGGTGGTGCAGCCGCCGCGACGGGAATGGGCGGCAGCACGATCGGAGCGCCTGCTCTCGTCTTAGGTGGAATGCGAGCCGACCAAGCCTCGACCATTGCATCGGCGATGGGCGCGATTGTCTCCCTTCCAGCCGCGTTCGGCGCCTACATCGCGGGATGGCATGCGGCCGATTTGCCGCCCTATTCCCTGGGCTACGTGAATCTCGCCGGTCTGGCCCTCGTCGCTCCGATACTCCTGGCGATGGAGCCCGCAGGCGCGGCACTCGCGCATCTGATCGATCTGAAGCGACTGCATCTCGTCTTTGCAGCCCTGATCGCGATCATCACCGCGCGCATGCTGTGGGACGCGCTCTCGTGAGTGCTCACGAATCGCTCAGATCTTCTGATCGTATTCGCCGACTTCCGGGTGTTTCGCCAGACGTGAATCGAGATCCTCAAACATCGCACGCATGAGCGCTTCCGAGGTGGGACTCTCCACGACCACGACCAGCGACGGCTTGTTCGACGAAGCGCGGACGAGCCCCCAGGTGCCGTCTTCCAGCGATACGCGCACGCCATTGACGGTCACGATGCGCGCGATCTTCTGATCGAGAAGCTTCTCGCCGCTCGTCTTCAGGCCTTCATACTCCCGCGTGAGCCGGGCCACGACGTCGTATTTCCGGTCGTCGGGGCAATAGGGCGCCATGGTGGGCGTTCCCCAGGTTCGCGGCAGCGTCGCCACGAGGTCCGACATCTTTTTTCCGCCCGCGCGATCGAGCATCTCGAGCACGGCGATTGCCGCCACGATGCCGTCGTCATAGCCGCGCCCGACCGGCGGGTTGAAGAAGTAGTGGCCGCTCTTCTCGAAGCCGGCGAGCGCGTTGAGCTCGGCGGTGCGCCGCTTGATGTAGGAATGCCCCGTCTTCCAATAATCGGTGACCACGCCGCGCGATTTGAGGACAGGATCGGTCTCGAAAAGACCCGTGGATTTCACGTCGACCACAAATTTCGCGCGTTCGTGACGCGCGGAGAGGTCGCGCGCGAGCAGGACGCCCACCTTGTCGGCAAAGATTTCTTCCCCCTTGTCGTCGACGACACCGCAACGGTCGCCGTCGCCATCGAACCCAAGACAGATTTCCGCATCATGCGCGCGCACGGCTTCGGCCATCGCGTGCAGCATCTTCATGTCCTCGGTGTTCGGGTTGTAATTCGGAAAAGTGTAATCGAGGGCGCAATCGACTTCAATGACATCCGCGCCGATCCTGCGAATCGCATCCGGCGCGTAGGCGCCCGCCGTTCCGTTTCCGCAGGCGACCGCGACGCGCATCCTGCGCGACAGGCGATGTCCCTCGGTGACGGCGTCAAGGTAGCGCCCGCGAATATCGCCGACATGCACAAGGCTGCCCCCTGGCCGAGCCACGCCCTTGCCTTCCAGGACGATCTCCTTCAGGCGCAAAATCTCGTCTGGTCCAAATGTCAACGGACGCTCGGCTCCCATCTTGACACCGGTCCATCCATTCTCGTTGTGACTCGCGGTCACCATCGCGACGCAGGGCGCATCGCACGCGTACTGCGCGAAATAGGCAACCGGCGTCGTCACCATGCCGATATCCAAAACTTCGCAGCCCGCGCGCATCAGCCCGATGCCGAGCGCCTGTTTGATCGAGAGCGAGTAGGAGCGGTAATCATGACCTACGGCCACTTTGGGCGCCACGCCACGCTCGTGAAAATAGGTTCCGAGGCCGAGCCCCAGCGCCTCCACGCCGAGAAGATTGATCTCCTTGCCGAACAGCCAGCGCGCGTCATACTCGCGGAAGCCATTGGGCGTGACGAACGGCTCCGACTCGTATTCGAGCGTATTGGGTTTCAGGTCGGATCGGGGTGATCGCAGCATGGAATCGCTCTTGAAAGCGGTGTGCTTCTAGCACGGCGACGATCGTGACGGCCACCGCGCCGGAAGCTCGCGCATGATGCGCGCGCGCTCACCCTCGCTCATCGACGACCAGCGCGCGATCTCGTCGAGCGTGCGCGCGCAGCCCTTGCAGAGGCCGCTTTGCGGATCGATGGCGCAAACCTGAATGCAGGGCGACGCGATCGCCGAAGCCACGCTCGCCGACATGAATCTACTGCCCGCCCGGCAATTTGTTGAACGGCACGGTCTTGTCGATACGGATATCCTGCGGAAGACCGAGAACGCGTTCGGCGATGATATTGCGCAGGATCTCGTCGGTGCCGCCGGCGATCCGCAGTCCCGGCGCGCTCATCCAGCCCAGCTGGAAAGCGCCACGGGCGGGCGCGTCCTCGCCTTTCAGTGCGCCCGCCTCGCCTTCGAGCTCGGTCGCAAAGGCGCACAGTTCCTGCAGCTTCGTCGCAACCACGATCTTTGCGATCGAGGCTTCCGGGCCGGGCTGCTGCCCGCGCGACAGCGCGGTCATCGTCCGGTAGGTGGTGTACTTGAGACCTGCGGAGCGCACATACCAATCGGCGATGCGCTCGCGAACATGGGCGTTGCCGATCGCGGGGCCGTCCTCCAATTCGAGTTCGCGCACGAGCGCGAGAAGCTCCTTCACGTCGAGTCCGCCGCCCAGCCCGCCGCCGACCGCAAGCCTTTCGTGCATCAGCGTGGTAAGCGCAACCGTCCACCCCTGACCCATCTCGCCCACGCGCTGCGAATCTGGAATGCGCACATCCGTGAAAAATACCTCGTTGAAATTGGCGCCGCCGGAAGCCTGCCGGATCGGCCGGATGTCGACGCCGGGCGTGCGCATCGAGAGAAAGAACATGGTCAAGCCCTTGTGCTTGGGCAGATCCGGATCGGTGCGCGCGAGCAATAATCCGTAGTCGGAGAAATGCGCGCCAGAGGTCCAGATCTTCTGGCCGTTGACAATCCATTCCGCGCCGTCTCTTTGCGCGCGCGTGCGCAGACCCGCCACATCGGATCCCGCCGCGGGCTCGGAGAAGAGCTGGCACCAGATTTCCTCTCCGGAGAGCGCGGGCGCCACATAGCGCCGGGCAACCTCCTTCGAGCCATAAGCCATCAAGGTCGGGATGCACATGCCAAGCCCGATTGCGAATATTCGCGTATCCGGCACTTCGAATTTCGCTTCTTCCTGGTCGTAAATGACCTGCTGAATCGCCGTTCCGCCCAGCCCGCCGGCCTCCTTCGGCCAGGCGATGCGCGCATAACCGTTCGCAGCCTTTTTCGCCTGCCAGGCTTTGGCCTTCTCCAACAAATTCCCGGTCGCGCCAAGACCCAGATCGTCCGGGCGCTCACGGCGGGCCGAGCGCGCATTGTCGGCGAGCCAGGCATGTACCTCCGCCCGGAAAGCCGCTTCCTCCGGTGTGTCTTCGAAATCCACCCTTCCGACTCCTTCCGTCAGGCTGCGTTGCTGCGCTCGAGTTCGCTCACAAGGCGATCCTTCCAGGCGCGCTGAGGTCCGAGCGCAAGCGCGAGTTCGCGCGCCCGCTTCTGGAACAGATGACAGTCCGCTTCCCAGGTGAAACCGATGCCGCCATGCACCTGCACGCTTTCGTTGGCGGCGAAGTCGAAAGCCTGCGTCGCCGAAACGCGCGCAGCCGCTGCCGCGAGCGGTAGCTCGCGCGCATTGCCGGCCAACGCCCACGCGCCGTAATAGGCATTCGAGCGCGCAAGCTCGTTTGCAATGTAGATGTCGGCGAGCCGGTGTTTGACAGCCTGGAACGAACCGATCGCGCGCCCGAAGGCATGGCGGGTCAACGCATGATCCCGGGCCATGGAGAGGCATGTGTCGGCGCCGCCCACCTGCTCGAATGCCATCAGAACGGCGGCGCGGTCGAGCGTGCGGTGCGCGATCTCCCAGCCCTCTCCGATCGGTCCAAGCGGCTCGGCTCGTGCATGATCGAAAATCAGAAGGGCGCGCTTGCGCGAGGGATCGATGCTGTCGAGCTTGCGCCTCTCCACGCCTCTCGCATCGAGCTCGACGAGCGCCAGCGAAAGGCTGCGCTCGCCCTGTTCCTCGCCGGTTCGCGCGAGCACGATCGCGAAATGCGCATCCATTCCATCGGCGACCGCGGTTTTCGTGCCCGACAGCCGGCCCCCGCGAAGATTCGTGCGAATCGATCTTGGCGTCAGTGCGCCAGGTCCTTCCGCACGCGCGAAGGTGCCGATGATGACGCCGGAGGCGATGCCGGGCAGCAGACGTTGCTTTTGCTCCTCGCTGCCGGCCAGAAGCAATGCTTCGGCAAACAGACAGACACTGGACGAGAACGGCACCGGTGCCAGCACCCGGCCAAGTTCCTCGGCGATAACACAGAGTTCGAGCGTGCCGAGGCCAAGGCCGCCATAGACCTCGGGAATGGCCGTACCCAGCCAACCCATCTCCGCAATCGCCCGCCAAAGCGAGGCGTCGAAGCCAACCTCGCTTTCGAGCACCGCGCGGACCGCACCTGGCGGGCATTTGTCCGCCAGCAGCTTGCGGGCCTGCTCGCGCAGAAGCTGTTGATCTTCCGAGAAATCGAAATTCACGCCGCGGCCGCCTCCTCCTGTCCCCGCGCACGATAGAGTTCCTCCACCCGCGCGCCAACGGGGCACCTTAATTTATGGTCCACGCGGCATTTTGCTGCCCGATCGTTCCAAGCGCGCCTTTGGCCTTAACCCGCGTTTAACGGCACTTTTCTATCCTGTACGGGCAAAGGGGATCGGCGCGGATGGCGAAAGCGAGTTTTCACAAGAACCAGCGGGTCTATGTGAAGCCCGTGGGCACATGGGCGCTCATCGAGCGCGTTGTGCCGCATTGGGCCAAGGGCATCGACGAACCTCTACGCGTCTATTACGACGTGGGACTGGGCCGGGAATTCGCCGCGGACGAATTGCAGGCAGAGCAGCCGCTCGCCGAAAACGGCCATCGCGTCGGAGAGAGTTGGCGGGTCATGCGAGCCCGCAACAAGTGGCAGCCCTCGGAAGATTGCGCGCGCCATCCGATTCCGGGCACTTATCCGATCGTTATCACGGGGCAGGCCGAATGGGGCGGCTGGCGCGTCCCGGGTGCGGAGTACGATCTCGATCCTCTCCGCATCGAGCGCCAGGCCCGCCTCATTGCGAGCGTACCCGCGCTCGAAAGCTTTGCGCAGGAACTCGTCGAGTGGGCGCGCAAATCCGGCGAGGAAATGCCGTCAGCGCTCGCCGATCTCGCGCATCAGGCGCAGGACATTCTTTCGCACGTGGAACAGGGCGAAGCCTGAAGCCCCTCGGTTCCGTTCCTGCCGAAAATATCTTAAGACGGCGGCCCATTTCGTGCGAGGGTCGCCATGCGCACCGAAGAGCCGCGCGCCGTCCGCCTGAGGGATTATCGTCCCTGCGAGTATCGAATTTCCGAGATTGAGCTCGATTTCGCGCTCGATCCGGAAGCGACACGCGTCCGGACGAGGATGGAAGTCGAACGCGTCGCAGGCGCCCCCGCGCCGCTCGTTCTCAATGGCGAACATCTGAAACTCGTTTCGATCACGCTCGACGGCCGTTCGCTGGCCGATAACGAATACGAGCTGGGCGAGGAAACGCTCGTCATAGGAGATCCACCCGCGCGTTTCGTGCTCGAAATCGCGACCGAAATCGCACCGGCGCACAACACGGCGCTTGAGGGTCTTTATGTGTCCACGGGCATCTTTTGTACGCAATGCGAGGCGGAAGGGTTTCGTCGGATCACCTATTTCCCCGACCGGCCCGACGTTTTGTCCGTGTTCACGACGCGCATCGAGGCAGACCGGAAGTCGCTGCCGGTGCTGCTCTCGAACGGCAATCTCGTCGAGCAGGGCGAACTTGGCGGCGGGCGCCATTTCGCAGTCTGGCACGATCCCTTCCCCAAGCCCTGCTATCTGTTCGCGCTGGTGGCCGGCGATCTCGGCCATATCGCCGACGAATTCGTCACCATGTCGGGCCGGCGCGTGGCACTGCGCATCTATGTCGAGCACGGCAACGAACCGCGCGCGCTCTACGCGATGGACAGCCTGAAGCGCGCCATGCGCTGGGACGAGGAAACGTACGGCCGCGAATACGATCTCGACATTTTCATGATCGTCGCCGTGTCAGCCTTCAATTTTGGGGCGATGGAGAACAAAGGCCTCAACATCTTCAACGACAAGGTTCTGCTGGCGAGCGCCGAGACCGCGACAGACGACGATTATGCGCGCATCGAAGGCGTGGTCGCCCATGAATATTTCCACAACTGGACGGGCAACCGCGTCACCTGCCGCGACTGGTTTCAGCTGTCGCTGAAAGAAGGCCTGACCGTCTTTCGCGACCAGAGTTTTTCCGCGGCGATGCGCTCGCAGGCGGTCAAGCGCATCGACGACGTGCGCACGCTGCGCCTGCGCCAATTCCAGGAAGACGCGGGACCGCTGGCCCATCCCGTCCAGCCTCAGGCCTACATCACCATCGACAATTTCTACACCGCGACCGTCTACGAGAAGGGCGCGGAAGTGATCGGCATGCTGAAGACGCTGGTGGGCGAGGACCGTTACCGCAAGGCGACGGATCTCTATTTCGAGCGGCACGATGGCCAGGCGGCGACCGTCGAGGACTGGGTCAAGTGCTTCGAAGATGTGTGCGGGCGCGATCTCAGACAGTTCCGGCTATGGTACGCGCAATCCGGCACGCCCGTCGTGGAGGCGCAGGGCGAATACGATTCCGGCAAAAAGACGTACGCGCTGACGCTCCGGCAATGCCTTGGCCCCACGCCCGGCCAGCCTGAAAAGAAGCCGATGCTCGTGCCGGTGCGGATCGGCCTGGTAGGAAGAGGCGGGGAGGCTCTTCCTCTCACGCTCGACGGCGAAAACGCCACCGGGCCGGACGAGCGCATCATCGAGTTGGGGGAAAACGAGCAGCATTTTCTGTTCGTCGAGGTGGAAGAAGAACCGCTTCTTTCCGTCGGGCGTCGCCTTTCGGCGCCGGTCATCTTCAAGACCGGCACCGACCGAAGCGGACGCGCAGCGCTGATGGCGCGCGATCCCGACGCCTTCAATCGCTGGGAGTCCGGACAGGAGCTGGCGCGCGAAGTGCTGATCGAAATGGCCGCCGCAGCACGAAGCGGTGGTGCGGCGGCGCCGGACTCCGTCCTGATCGATGCATTGGGCGAGGTGCTCGAGGGCGCGGGAGAAGATCGAGCGTTTGCCGCGCTGATGCTTGTGCCGCCGCTCGAGAGCGAGCTCGCGCTTACGATGCGGACCGCCGATCCGGAAGCCATCCACGCTGCGCGCGAGACACTGATTCGTGCCGTCGCGGCGAAACACCGGCGCGCGTTCGAGGCGATTTATGAATCCCAGAATTCGGGCGAGCCGTTCAGGCCCGACTCCCAATCAGCGGGTCGGCGCGCCCTGCGAAATGCCTGCCTGCGCTACCTGACCGCTTCCGAGGACGAGGAGGCGGCGCGGTTCGCCGATGCGCATTACCGCAATGCTTCGAACATGACCGACATGATGGCCGGCCTCGCACAACTCTCGCGGATCAATTCGCCGCTCAGGGAAATCGCATTCGCGCACTTCCACGATCGTTTTCGCGGCGATGCGCTGGTGCTCGACAAATGGCTCGCCCTGCAGGCGGCTTCGCCTCTCCCCGGCACCGTCCACGGCGTACGCGCGCTGATGAAGCATCCCTTCTTCGACATGCGCAATCCCAATCGCGTGCGCGCGCTGATCGGCGCGTTCTCGGGCAATCATTTGCGGTTCCATGCCGCGAACGGTGAAGGCTACGCAGTGGTCGGGGAGGCTTTGCGGACGCTCGACGGGATCAACCCGCAGGTGGCCGCGCGTATGGCGGGCGCCTTCGAGAATTGGCGCCGCTACGATCCGCCGCGCCAGGCACTGATGCGCGGCGAGCTTGAAGCGATGCTCGCGATGCACGAGCGCTCGTCGAACCTGTTCGAAGTGGCGACGAAGATGCTGGGGTGAAGCGTTATTTTCCGCCGAGCGTGGACCAGGCCTCTTCGGTGTCTTCGACGACAATGGTCACGTAGCAATAGCCGAGCCGGTAGTAAAAAAGCCGGCTGCGCACCCGCCCCGAAAGCGGGACGTTGCGCATGCCCGGATTGTCGCCCGGGATGCAGACATGGTCGCCGACCGTCGGGATGAGCGCGAACTGGGACTCGTCGACTTCGACATCTACGGGATAGGAATTGTCCAACGGGTCGGTCGCGCCCTTTGGCAGGTACCGAAAATCGATGCCGTATTTCATGTGCAGCCCTCCGGGCGATACCTCTCTCATGGTCCATCGTCGCAGTTTCGCAACAGTTTTGGAAGACGGTCTCCCGCACGCACATTCGACAGCGAGTCCGCAATCCGCATAATCGGTGTTTCACGAATCAGTGAGGCCCCAAGCCGGGTTCATGTCGCATTGCCACGCCGTTGCAGGGCCGATCGCGGCCGCGGCGCTTCCGCGCAAATTGCGCGGACTGACGGGCCACGTGCGGCTGACCGTCATCGTCTGCCTCGCTCTCATTTTCGGCAGCTTCGTGTCGGCGGCACTGATCCAGATGTGGCTCGACCACAACCGCGGGCTTGCCCAGGCGGCGATGTTCGGCGAGCGGCGCGCGCAGGAAATGGCGCTGGACCTGGGGGCGGCACTCGATCGCTACCGCGCGATCGGTCTGGCCTTCGCCGCCGCCACCACGAACGCGGAGACCTCGGCGGCGCTCTCCGAAGTGGGCGGAGCGGCCCTCGACGATATCGCCGTTCTGGATGCAAGCGGCCGAACCATGTCCGAAATGAGAGGTGCATCCCGGGTACAGCTCTCCGCCGCAATGATCGCAACGGCGCGCAGAAGCCCCGTAGTCGCCACTTCGCCGAACGGGCGAAACGTGGCCCTTCTCTTCGCCGCCGGCAGCCGCATCGTCGCCATGGAAATCGACCTTCCTCACCTCATGCCCCCGGCCAGCATGCAGGACGGTCTTCTTGCCAGCCCCTCCGGGCGCCTGATCGCTCTCGGCAAGGCATGGACGAGCGTCCCGGGCGCGGATGCACTGGCACTCGGAGGGGCGCGATCCGTATCGCGGATCATCCAGTTTGCCGGAGAGCAGCGCCTCGTCTCGCTGCAGCGGATCGAGGGTTGGCCGCTTGCCGCCGGCACCAGCGTGCGGGTCGAAGACGCATTGGACGCGTGGTACGGCGCGCTCCCACTCTATTTTTTCTTCATCCTCGGGCCGGCCTTCACCGGCGCGGCTCTCGCCGTGCTGTTCGTGCGTGTCTTCGAACGCCAGGCGAAGGCCTGGGCAGCCGTCAAGGCGCTGCGCACGACGCGGCCTGATGAAGCGCGGCTGCTGGTCAGGCTCGCCGATGCCGAGCGACGCGCTACGGAAGCAGAGCGCGCCAAGGCACGCTTCGTCTCGCATGTCAGCCACGAGCTGCGCACGCCGCTGAATGCGATCATCGGTTTCGCGGAGGCGATCGAGTCCGGCGTATATGGCGCGCCCGGTCATCCCAAATATGGCGAATATGCACACGACATCGGCAGCGCGGGACGCGAATTGCATGCCAAGATCGGCTCCGTTCTCGAATACGCGGCATCGGTACCCGTATTCGAACGCACGAATCCGGGCGCGTCGTCTGCGACCGTCGACGCGGCACAGATCGCGCGTGCGAAACTCGAAGAGAGGGCGGCAACAGCCCGCGCGCATGGCGTGAAGCTAGTTGTCTCGATACCGGAAGCGGCGTCTGCGCACGCCGATGCTTCAATGCTCGCGCGCATTCTCGGCCATCTGCTCGACAATGCGCTTGCCTATACTCCAAAGGGCGGAAGCGTGCGCTTCACTTTGCGCAACGACCCGCGAAACGTCGTTATCGACGTTCGCGACACGGGCGCGGGATTCTCCTCAGAGGAAAAAGGGAAGGTAGGGCAACCCTTCCTGCGATTCTCCCGCTCCGGATCGCCGGGAGGCATGGGGCTGGGGCTCGCCACGGCGATGGGCCTCGCCCGCCGCATGGGCGCAGCGCTCGACCTCTCGAGCGTGGCGGGACAAGGAACTCTCGCAGAACTGCGCCTCGCCGCTGCTGTGGAGACAACCGACGCCGGCGGATAGAGAGCGAATTGCGTTTTGGCGATTTCCGGGATTGAACGAAGATCAGATCAGACCGGATACCGACGCGGGCACGAGCGCGGCCAGAACGAGAAATCCGGGCAGCGTCCAGGCGTATTGGCGGTTGTTGAGGAGGGTCACTACAGCAACGAAGGTCACCAGGGCCGCAAGCGCGACACCCCAGATGCGAGTCGCCGGGAGGGCGAGAAAGATGGCCGCGAGCAGCTCCAGGATTCCCGTGACGCGATGAAACATTGGCGGAAAATTCCACCGCCGATAGGCGTCACGGATGAAATCCGGCCCCAGAAGATGGACAAAAGCGCTTACGCCAAACATGACCGCAATCGCCATTGCGATCAGGCTGGACAGGTGGGAGTCGATCATCGGGGCCTCGATTGCGACCGCATCCCAGCATGCGCCGCTTCAACCGTTTCACGCTGCCCCACTTATGTATCGATCGCTACGGCCGCAAGGACCGTCGCGCATGCACTGCGCACACAACTGCCATGCATTTGCGAACGGCAGTCCTCAATGCACCGCCTGCCGCTCGCGCGGCACTTTGCGAATCTTCTCTACCCTATCTGCCGGCCAGCCCGCAATCGCCACCAGGGCCACTTCGCGCAGTTCCTTCACGCCCGCGCCCGCGGAGGCTTGAACGCACATGCCGTTGGCCACCGCCATTACGTAACGCGCGAGCGCTGCGGGTTCCGCGTCGCGGGGAAGATCGCCTTCCTTTCGCGCCCGCTCGAAGCGACCACACAATGCGGCCTCCTTCGTTGCCCGCAGGCGCGCGAGTTCCTTCGGAATCCGCGCGTCGCTGCACGTCAACGCACTCTGCACCAGCAGGCAGCCCGGGGGGTGTCCGCTATTCCCTGAAGCCATATCGGCTACGCCATTCAGGAATAGCTCGGCCACTTCGCGCGCAGTGCGCGCCGCCAACACGCGGTCGAGAAATATTTTCCGGTCGTCTTCGTAGCGCGCGAGCGCGGCGCGGAAGAGACCCTCCTTGTTGCCGAAAGCCGCGTAGAGACTGGGCGGATTGATGCCCATCGCTTCCGTCAGATCCGCGAGGGAAGCGCCTTCGTAACCCTTGCGCCAGAATACGTCCATCGCGCTGGCGAGCGCGGTGTCCGTCGAGAAGCTCCTGGGCCGACCCGTCCTCATCGGGTCCATTCCTTCTATTATTGTATCGGACGATACATAATGACCTTGACGGTCCCCGTCCAGCCCCTACCTCTGTACCCATCGATACAAAAATAAGAGGGGAACAGCGATGTCTCACATCGTCGACCTTGCAAGAACCACACAATTCGATGCCAGAAAAGTTCCGGAGCGCAGGACGTCCGAACTAAAACGACGCGCCCTTCTCGGTGTTGCCGCCTTCGTTCTCCTGGCCGGTCTCGGCATCGCGGCCTGGCGCGATCGTGCGGGCAGTTCGCCCGCACCTGCGGCAGCCGCGCCCGTGCCGGTCACGGTTGCTGCTGTCGGCGCGAAGCCCGTGCGCCTGTGGTCGGAATTCTCAGGCCGCATGACGGCGGTCGACTCGGCCGATGTCCGGCCCGAAGTCAACGGGCGCATTACCGAAATCCGGTTTCATGACGGGCAGCAGGTTCGCGCGGGCGATATTCTGCTCGTCATCGATCCGCGAACCTACGAAGCTGCCGAGGCGAAAGCCGAGGCCGATCTCGCAACCGCACAGACCAATGCCCGGCTCGCCCGCACCGAGCTCGATCGGGCGACGCGGCTTCTGGATGCACAGGCCGTGGCGCGCGATTTTTTCGATCAGCGCTCGAATGCCAGCGCTGTCGCGAACGCCTCGGTCCAATCGGCGGTAGCGGCGCTTGCCCAGACCAAACTCGATGTCGAGCACGCCTATGTGAGAGCCCCGATCTCGGGTCGCGTCGGCCGCGCGGAAATCACGGTCGGAAACCTCGTGCAGGCTTCCGCCTCCGCGCCGGTCCTCACCACGATCGTTTCCGATGACGGCATCTATGCCGATTTCGACGTCGACGAGCAGACCTATCTGAGGAACGTGCGTGCGCACGCGACGACCGCCGCACAAGAGGAAAGGATCCCTGTCGAGTTGACGGCGCAGGGCGACGCGGAACACGTCTATAGAGGCGCCATCGAGAGCTTCGACAACAGGATCGACACCGGCACGGGCACGATCCGTGCACGCGCGCGCTTCGCCAACGAGGACGGTCGCCTCGTGCCAGGCATGTTCGTGTCGGTCAAACTGGCTTCCGCCACGGACAGCAAGGTCATCCTGGTGCCCGAAGATGCGATCGGCAACGACCAAAGCAAGCGCTTCGTGTTCGTCGTCGGTAGCGGAGACAAGGCGCTGTTCCGCGAAGTGGCGCTGGGCCAGGAGGTGAATGGCGATCGCGTGGTGGTTTCCGGACTGCGCCCTGGCGAGAAAATCATCGTCGACGGAACGCAGCGCGTGGCGCCGGGAGAAATCGTGGCGCCCCGCCCGGTCCGAAGCCTCGCCGAGGCGACGGTTCCGCACCAATTCGCATCACGCTGATGTCGCACCATTCGCTCGGGACCACACCATGAATCTGTCCAAGTTCTTCATCGACCGTCCGATCTTCGCGGCCGTCATTTCGATCCTGATCTTCCTCGCGGGGTTGATCTCGATGACGCAATTGCCGATTTCGGAATATCCCGAAATCGTGCCTCCATCGGTCGTGGTGAAGGCGCTGTTCCCCGGCGCCAATCCGCGCGTGATCGCCGAGACGGTGGCAACCCCGCTCGAAGAGCAGATCAACGGCACTGAGAACATGCTCTACATGTTCTCGCAGGCCGCCTCCGACGGCACGCTCACCCTCACCGTCACATTCAAGCTCGGCACCGATCCCGATGTTGCCCAGCAACTGGTGCAGAACCGCGTCAACCAGGCACTGCCGCGCCTGCCCGATGTGACGCGCAATCTCGGCGTCACCACCACCAAGAGTTCGCCCGATCTCACCATGGTGGTTCACCTGAATTCGCCGGACGGCCGCTACGACATGCTCTATCTGCGCAACTACGCGGTGCTGAACGTCAAGGACCGGCTGGCAAAGATTTCCGGCGTGGGCAGTGTGCAGCTGTTCGGCTCGGGCGATTATGCCATGCGCATCTGGCTGAACCCGGAAAAGATCGCCGCACGCAACATGACCGCCGACGATGTCGTCAATGCCGTTCGCCGGCAGAACGTCCAGGTGGCGGCGGGCATCGTCAATGGGCCGCCTTACGGACAGAGCGGGCGCCTGCAACTGCCGATCAATGTCGAAGGGCGGTTGAGCGATCCCGAGCAATTCGCAAACATCGTCGTCAAGCGCGAGAACGGCGTCGTCACGCGGCTGGGCGACGTGGCGCGGGTGGAGATCGATGCCTCTGAATACGGGCTGCGCTCGCTTCTCGACAACAGGCAGGCGGTAGCGATCCCGATCTTCCAGGCGCCCGGATCCAACGCGATCCAGATATCCAATTCCGTGCGCGCCACCATGGAGGAATTGAAGAAGAATTTTCCGCAAGGACTCGACTACAGCATCGTTTACGACCCGACGGTGTTCGTGCGCGATTCGATCCGTGCCGTCGTGCATACTCTGCTCGAAGCGGTGGCGCTTGTCGTGCTGGTGGTCATCCTGTTCCTGCAGACCTGGCGCGCTTCCATCATTCCCCTTCTCGCCGTGCCTACTTCGATCGTCGGCACCTTCGCCTTCATCCTCGCCTTCGGATTCTCGATCAACGCGCTTTCCCTGTTCGGCCTCGTGCTCGCCATCGGCATCGTCGTCGACGACGCCATCGTCGTTGTGGAGAACGCCCAGCGCAACATCGAGGCTGGGCTGGCTCCGCGGGAAGCCACGCTCAAGGCAATGTCGGAAGTGACCGGGCCGATCATCGCCATCGCGCTCGTTCTGTGCGCGGTGTTCGTACCCATCGCCTTCATCAGCGGGCTGACGGGCGAGTTCTACCGCCAGTTCGCACTCACCATTGCCTTCTCGACCGTCATCTCGGCCTTCAATTCCCTGACGCTGTCGCCCGCGCTCGCGGCGACGTTGCTCAAAGCGCGCGGCGCGCCGAAAGATCTATTCGCGCGCGCGATGGACAGGGTGCTCGGCCCCTTCTTCTCGGGCTTCAATGCGCTTTTTCGCAGGAGTGGCGAAGGTTACGCCGCGGGTACGGGTGGAATTCTCAAGCGCAAATCGGGCGCCATGCTCGTGTACGCGGCGCTGCTTGGGCTGACCTGGCTGGGATTCCAGCTCGTCCCGCCGGGCTTCGTGCCCATCCAGGACAAGGGCTATCTCGTCAGTTTCGCGCAATTGCCGGAAGGCGCGACGCTCGATCGCACCGAATCCGTGATCCGGCAAATGTCGTCCATCGCCTTGAAAGAGCCCGGCGTGCAGAGCGCGGTCTCCTTTCCCGGCCTTTCCATCAACGGCTTCATCAACAGCCCGTCGGCCGGCATTGTCTTCGTGACGCTCAAGCCGTTCGATCAGCGCGGCGCGTCCAGCCTCTCCGGCATGGCGATCGCGCGAGACCTGCAGCAGAAATACGGCGCCATCGGCGACGCGACGATCGCGATCTTCCCGCCGCCTCCCGTGCAGGGCCTGGGCACCATCGGCGGGTTCAAGTTGCAGGTCGAGGACCGCACCGATGAGGGCGATGTGGCGCTCGACCGCGCGATGAAGGATATCACCGCAAAGGCAGCAAAGCGACCGGAGCTGTCCGGAGTGTTCTCTGGCTTCAACACCGGCGTACCGCAACTGACCGCGAAGCTCGACCGCACGCGCGCAATGCAGCTGGGCGTCGACATCCAGGACGTGTTCGACACCATGCAGACCTATCTGGGATCGATCTATGTCGACGATTTCAACCGCTTCGGGCGCACCTATGAGGTGATCGCCGAGGCCGATACGCCGTTCCGCTCCAAACCGGACGACATTCTGCGGCTGAAAACGCGCAATGCGGATGGTCAGATGGTGCCGCTCGGCGCCATCGTCGATGTCGGAGAGACCACCGGCCCCGACAGCGCCATGCGCTACAACGGCTTCCGCTCGGCGGATCTGAACGGCGCACCCGCACCCGGTTACTCCTCGGGTCAGGCGCAGGCCGCGATCTCAAAACTGTTGAACGACAATCTGCCCAAGGGCATGAACTTCGAATGGACCGATCTCACCTATCAGCAGATTTTGGCCGGCAATACCGCTCTCCTCGTCTTTCCGCTCTGCGTGCTGCTCGTCTTCCTCGTGCTCGCAGCCCAATATGAAAGCCTGTTCCTGCCGCTCGCCATCATCCTGATCGTGCCGATGTGCCTGTTCTCGGCGATCACCGGCGTGTGGCTTACCAATGGCGACAACAACATCTTCACGCAGATCGGGCTGTTCGTGCTGATCGGGCTGGCCTGCAAGAACGCGATCCTGATCGTGGAATTTGCGCGCGAGCTGGAGATTCAGGGGCGCAGCACGGTAGCTGCGGCGATGGAAGCCGCCCGCCTCAGGCTCAGGCCGATCCTGATGACATCCTTTGCCTTCATCATGGGGGTGGTGCCGCTCGTTCTTTCATCAGGCGCGGGCGCGGAGATGCGCCATGCGATGGGCGTGACCGTCTTCTTCGGCATGCTCGGCGTGACCTTCTTCGGCCTGTTCCTGACGCCGGTGTTCTACGTGCTGCTCCGCGCACTCGAAAAACGCATCACGCGCACGGAGCTGGTGCATCATCACGCATAGGGCGCAACTCAAGGAAGAAGTTCGAACCATGTCGAAACAGGTTTTGATCCCCGGTCCCGATCATCCCATCACCATCGAACCCGCGGGAAAACGCATTGGCGTCAAGGTCGCAGGCCGTGTCGTGGCGGATTCGCGCGCGGCGTTGACCCTGCGCGAGGCGAACTATCGTCCCGTCCACTACATCCCGAGAAGCGACGTCGATCTGTCGTTGCTCGCGCGCACGGATCACGCCACCTATTGCCCGTACAAGGGTGATTGCAATTATTACAGCGTCCCCCTGGGCGACGGGCGGTCCGTCAACGCGGTGTGGACGTACGAAGCTCCGTACGAGGCGGTCGCCCAGATCAAGGACCACCTTGCCTTCTATCCCGACCGGGTTGATGCGATCGAGGAACGGTGACGGCGTCCGCCCGCTCCCCAATACGCGCAGAAGATTCGCCCCTCATTCGACCTTTGTGAGATCCATCCGCCAGTTGGTTTCCCAGCTCTGGCCGCCGTCGGGCGAAAACGCCTGTTCCCAATGCGCCGAGTTGGGTGTGATGCGCGACCAGGTGAAGCGAACCTTGATCGGCTTGCTGTTGAAAGTGTCGTCGCCTTCGAAAATTCCGACGCCATTGTTGAAGTTACCGAATACGGGCGGTTCGATTTTGTGCGGGTTGCGTGCGTCGAGCCACCAGATGGCCCAGGTCTGGGTGCTGGGATCGTAGCCGCGTATGCCGACCGCCCGATAGGGCCCGCCCGGCAGGCCGATGTAGTTGTCGTCCACCGTGCCATGGCCGTCCATCGTCATCCAGAGCTGCGACGTTCCTTCGAATTCGATCCATTCGCGACTTCCAGCCAGCCGGTCTTTCAAACGCCAATGGTGCACGCGCCATTTGCCGACGAGAAAGTCGAAATCGTGAGCGTGATCGGTCACGGAGTTTTCTTCAGCCGGAGTTGCGATGGCGGGACCGGCGAGAAGCGAAGCGGCGAACAAGAGAGTGAGCGCGGTTGTCATGGGACGAGCCCTCGGAGTTGCGGGCGCCTTGTGTAGCCCATCAAACATGACACCGAATGTCATGTATTATCCCGCGACAAAAAATCTTCGCGAGCGGATCCGCACGCCTGTGATGGGGCTTAGTTAAGATCTTTCGACAAGATCAGCTTCAGCACCAGATGATCCGCGGCAGGGGACAGGCCGAAGCCGACGCCGCCTTCGACACTGATCGCTTCGCCGTTCCAATCGGCGACGGCGAACAGCTGATGGCTTTGCGCGTTCGCCGGCAGGAATCCGCGTAGCGGCCCGAAATCGTCATACTCCTCCGCGGCAACAGCCCATTGCTTCGAGAAATTCCAGGCGAGCCGCGTCGCGGGCGCGAAATCGAGACGCGACAGGCCGCGCCAGGAATTGTCGAGAATCGGGTTGACGATCAGATCGACAGGCCCGAAGCGCCAACCGAGGATCGGCCGGATCTCCGAAGTGTAGCGGTCGGGATCCCAATGTCGTGCGTTGTAGCTGAACTCGAAATTGATGCCGTAGAAAAAACTTCGGTCCGCCGCGTCGGGCACGACAAACAGCGCGCGCAATTTGAACCCATTGAGGACTGGACCTTCGTTGCTCGAGAGCGAATAGAGCGGCAGATACAAGCCCGCCTCGAACCAGTCGGTTACGCCATAGGCCCATTCGGGAACGCCGTTGAGCGCGTGATCCGGTACGAGTCCACCCGGAAACGCCGGTGTGGTGCGGCCGCTCGGCGTGTAATTGTCGTGAAGCGTAAGGTTGAAGATTCCCGGCGCCGCGATCTCCGCGTTGTAGACTTGGATTTCGTCCGTTTGCGCGAATGCCGGCAGCGGTGCAAGAGAAAACAATACGAACAGCCACGACGAGCCAATGACGCGCCTCGCGCCACATCGACTGCTTTTGTCAGGGATTGCCAGCATCAATTGCACATCCGTTAAGCCATGAAGACAACAAAAGATAGCTGGAACGAATCCGGCGACAAAACGCTTGCGCTCAGGGGCAGAATTCTCTATGTCCGCGGCGTCGGTGCGAAAAACGCGCTGACGACCGCAAGCAGCTGGCTGGGCCGCGCTTGGCGGACGTTTCGGCGGCAATCCACATGTGATTGTCGAAACCGCAACCAGACCAACGGAACGAGAGCGTGACGCTGCAACATGTCGACACGCGCCTTCCCGGCGCGAGCCTCTATTCTGCGACCCTTCATGCCGCCGGCGCTTGCGCCGGAACCGGCAAGACTTTCGGAACCAAATGCAAATCGGCCGGCGCGCGCATCGTCCTTCATGGCGCGGCCAAGCTCACCTTCATGACGGGCATCGCCGGCGCCATCCTCTTCGCCTGGCAGGGACTGGCCCTTCACGTGCAGCAATTTTCCGTGCGCACCGATCCGATGACACAGGTTGCCGCGGTCGCCCGCTGGTTCCACACCACCTGGAACGCCGTCGTTCCGCAATCCACTTTCGCGCAGGAAACGCGCATGAGCGCGAGCCAGCTCGTCAATCGGTGGACGCCCTTGATCGCGCTCGCATCGCAGCGCTTCAGCATTCCGGCGAGTTGGATCCGTGCCGTCGTTCAGATGGAAAGCGGCGGGCGCACCATGTTGAACGAGAACACGCCGATCACCTCGCGGGTGGGCGCAATGGGACTCATGCAATTGATGCCCGGCACCTATCGCGAGATGCGCACGCAATATCGGCTCGGCGCCAATCCCTACAATCCGCGCGACAACATCACGGCGGGCGCGGCCTATCTGCGCTGGCTCTACGGCAAATACGGATACCCGGCGATGTTCGCGGCTTACAACGACGGACCGGGCAATCTTGAAGATCGTCTCGTGCGCGGAAAGTTGTTGCCCGCGGAAACGCGCAATTATATCAGCCGCATCGTGACGGCGCTGGGAACGGCCGGGACGAGCGGCGGCGTGGCGCAGGCCGAGCTGGTGAAATTTACCCGGCCCAACGGAACGCCGGTATGGATCGATGTCGCAGGTGCAACGTCGGCGCGCGCGGCGCTGCCGGGCGAGTATGCGCCGGGCGTAAAATCGGTCGTCACCGTGGGACGTCTGAAGCAGGGTGTCGTCGAGGATCTCGCGTCGGTGCAAGCCGCCATCCGGATGCATGGCGGCTTTGTCGAGCCGCGCGCCGGCGCGACGCGGCTGGCCGATGCGCGCCATGCCGGCGCGCATGGCTCCCGCGCGGCTTCGAAAGCCGATAAACGCGTTCGCCGCCAGGAGACGCTCGCCCATCGCGAAAGGGTGCATGCGACATTCCGCGAAGCAGCGGCGGAGTCATCGGGCACGATCCATCTCAGGCCGATTGTGCGCGCCCGGCGCGGCAGAGGATAATTGCGCTGAAATTCATGCGCGTTTCCCGTTCTTCAATTGGAGCGACAATCCGGTTCACAAGGGGCGGCTGACAGGTCGGCTTCCTTTCTCCGCCCGGAGCAAGGGAGCCGACTGCTCGTGAACCGCGCTCGCCGTGCCATTCCCGCCAGAGATCGATATGCTAGGCGCTGCAATGCCACTATCGCTGCCGTGACCTCCCCGATGCCGTTACATGACAAACGAAAAAGGGCTGCCCGCATTACGCGCGCCGTGCCCGGGATCGTCGTCGCGGCCTCGATCGTTGTGGCCGGATGCGGGCCCGCAGGAGAGGGTCCCCACCATGGCGCCCACGGACTGTTCGGCATGCACCACGCGGGCATCCCGCTCCTCCACCAAGCGTTGCGGATAGGGATGCGCGGAATGCGCGTTCGCGGGTTTCGACGTACCTGCGGCGACGACTGGACGCGGCTCTGCCCGAATTCCAAATCGCCCAGAGAAGCGCGCCGGTGCCTTCAGGAAAAACGCGAGACTCTCGGCGCCGACTGCAAAGCTGCGCTTGATGCGCGGCGCGGGGGACATGATCGGGCCACCGAATGACCGGCGCTGGGCTTGAAGCGACAAGCAATCGGAACAAATCGGTTGTGCCGAATTTTGTGCCCAACCTCCCCCTTGCGGGCAGGGCAATCGCATGTGCGAACAGAACGGCGGGCTTCCATGGAGCCGCGCGGAGGCCTGCAGGCGCGGAGAAGTAATTTGAAACGCCAAGACGCAAAGGCGCCAAGGGATTTTTGCGCGCATTCGCGCGCGACTCGTTCTTGGTGTCTTGGCGCCTTGGCGGTTCTGCTCCGCGTCTCCGCGTGCAAATGCGATAACCTTGCCCTTGCGGGGGAGGTCGAAATAACGGCACGCATTTGTGCCGTTGTAGTGTCGCCAGCCATGTCGTTTTCGCCAAGTACCGCGATCTCGCGAACTCACCGCTTCATTTCGGCTGATCGGTGCGCGGCAGCGCCTTGCCCGTCTCAAGCAGGGTCTTGAGGCTCGACAGGATCTTCGGCCAACCGGTCGACACCTTGTCGATGAGCACGGTCGGTCGTTCCGACTGATGCGTAACCGTCAGCTTCGCCATCTCGCCCTCGTCCTCGATCTCGAAGGTGCAGCGTGTGTAGCCTTCCGCCTTCAGCTCCGGGCGGAACTCGTTGCGCCATTTGAGCACGATGCGCCGCGGCGGATCGCACTCGAGAACCTCGCCGGCGTCGCCCACGCGACCATCCGGCATCATCAACTTCCAGGACGACCCCGCCTTCCAGTCCGATTCCTGATGCGCGCCGAACCAGTACAGTCTGTTAAATTCGGGTTTGGTCAGCGCCTCCCAGATTTTCTCCGGCGTGGCGCGAATGTAGGTCACGTAGATAAAGATGTTGCTGCTCATCTCTCGTTCCTTTCGAGAAGTTGTTTGAGGGCCGAGAGCGCGCCGAGGCGGCGTTGCTCGAATTTTCCGATCCAGCGCTCGGCGATG
>DASXMF010000057.1:0-3730 GCA_036495845.1 Rhizomicrobium sp. | reverse complement strand
GGGGCGGTTTCGCCTCATGCGCCGCGAGCCAGGACGATGGCCCCGGCGGCGCCCAATAGGGATCGCCCTGGATGTTGGCGCCCGCGACGTCGAGCGCGGCGGCAGTATCGCGAACGCTGCGCGAAAGCACATGATCGACAGCAAGACCGTCCACGGCTTCGCCCGCATCCGGCGCCAGCGTTCCGCGTCCTCGCGTCGGTTTCAGTCCGACGAGACCGCAGCACGACGCCGGAATGCGGATCGAACCGCCCCCGTCATTGGCATGGGCGAGCGGCACCACTCCGGCGGCCACCGCGGCCGCGGAGCCTCCAGACGAGCCGCCGGTGGAGCGCACGAGATCGAACGGATTGCGCGCAGGACCATACAGTCTCGATTCAGTGAGTGGCAGCAGGCCGAATTCGGGAACATTGGTCTTGCCGAGGAAGATGAGCCCTGCTTCGCGGAAGCGCGTCGTGATCACGGAATCGTGCGGGAAAGGAATCGCCGGGATGAACCTCGAGCCCTGCCTCGTGGGCATGCCCTGGGCGAAGGCGAGAATGTCTTTCAGCAGAAAAGGGACGCCCGCAAACAACCCTGTCGGCGGTAAGTCGCGCCGTGCGGTTTTACGGGCCCGCTCGAAATCGCTGAAGACGAGGAAGTTGATGGCGGGATTGACGGCTTCCGCGCGCGCGATGGCGATCTCTGTCAATTCGGCGGCGGTGACGTCCTTCTGGCGCACGAGTTCCGCCAGGCCGATGCCGTCATGTTTCGCGTATTCAGAAAAATTCATATGTGCGCCCGGCTTCTGAGTGCTTCGAGACTAGCCAGCACCTGACACTTTGTCACGCGGACTCGCGATTCCGTATGGACCGACGTAAAACTGAACCGCCAAGCCCTGGATTAAATCCGGAGCTTGGCGGTTCATGTTCGTATCGAGAGCCGTGGCGCGTTTCAGTATCGCCTGAACTACGCACGATCTAATCTCCAAGAAGGGGACGAGATGACCAAGAAAATTCCGGTCGGCCAGACGATTTCTGCCGCATACAATTTTGCGTTCACGCGATTTTTTTCGGTGCTGGGCGTGGTCTGGTTTCCCTACCTGGTGTTCGCGGCGATCGTGGCGGGACTCGTCTTTCTGGCCGTGCCTGATCTCCCGCGCATGTTCGCAACGCATGAATTCGACATCGGGGAGCTGACAGGACTGAGTCGCGTCGTGCCGCTGATTGGTATCATCGGTTTTATCGCGTCATGCATGATCGCGGTGGGCGTTCAGCGAACGGCGCTCGGCCGGGAGACGGGACCCCGGTGGTTTTATTTTTCGCTGGGGCCGGCGGTCTGGCGCATGGCCGCCGCTTTTTTCCTGGCCGGGCTTGTGGTGGTTTTCATTGCCTGCGTGATCGCCGGAATCTGTGCGGCGATCTGGTTTGCCGCAGCCAATCTCTCCGCGGGCGTGTGGGCCATTCGTGTGATCGCGATTCTGGCGGGCATCTGTTTCATCGTCTACATCGTCACGCGATTGCTGTTCTTTCTGCCGGCCGTGGTCATTGCCGAAGAGACGATCGGAATCGAACGCGCCTGGATTCTCAGCCGCGGAAATTTCTGGCGGATATTTCTGGTCTGGCTTGCGATCGTCGTCCCGGTTCTCATTGCATCCTGGATGGTATCGCATGCGCTCTTGCGGCCGTTCATGTTCTGGCCGCGCGCGCATATGGACATGCGCGAACTGGTGCGGATGTTGGTGATGCAGTTCGGTGCCTTCGCTCCGATTTTCCTGGTTATCCAATTTGTCGAGCGGCTCGTCCTTCTCGGCGTGGGCAACGGCGCGATTGCGAGCGCCTATCGCGCGGTTGCGGGAAGCGCGGCGCCGACCCCGGCGCCGGGCGTCCAGGCCGGGTCTCCCTGACCGGGTGGTGCGGCGCTTTTGGCTCCGGCGGCCGAGCCTGATAAGAGCAAGCAACGAATCGTGCGGGGTCAACCTCAGGGCTGAGATGAACAGGATTCCCGTCGCGGAAACGATCCGCTTTGCGTATTCCTTTGCCTTTGGCCAGATCGGCGCGATCATCGGCCTGGTATGGCTGCCGCTGCTGATTGCCGCGCTGCTCCAGTTCCTTCCCTATGCGATCGGCACCGCTTATCCGCCTGATGCCACCAACGCTGCCCAGTCGACCGAATCGGCGCTGCTCAATCTGATGTTCGCGATGGGGTCGCTCGTACTCTATGCGATGAACTGCGTTTCGGTGACGCGGCAGGCGCTCGGGCTGCGGCAGGGCGCGGCCTCCATACATTTTTCCCTCGCCAGGCCCGAAGGGCGAATGTTCGCGGCGATCGTGATCTGCGGATTGATCGTGGTGTCGGCTGTTTTGCTCTGCCTCCTTGTCGGCACGATTTCCGATCGCCTGACAGGCGCATCCGCCATTCTGGTTAGCGTCGCAATTCTTGCGGGCCTGTGCGCGATCGTGTGGTTCACGCTGCGGCTGGTCTTTTTCGTGCCATCCGTCGTTGTGGCCGAGGAGCGTGTCGATCTTGCGCGCGCCTGGACGCTGTCCCGGCAAAATTTCTGGCGCATTCTGGCCGTCGTGCTGGCAGCGACGGTTCCCATTCTGCTGTTGCAGGGTGCCGCGCTTCTCGTGGTTCTGGGTCCGGCGTTTGTTGCCCCGCTGCCCGCCAATACGGCGGCCGCCACGGTTGCGTTCACCCAGCGTCTTGCGATGCTCGACCGTCACATGCCTACGGTGATCGGTCTGACGCTGGTGTTGACGCCGTTCAACCTCGGCCTGACACTTGGCGCGTCGGCGTTCGCCTATCGCTCGCTGGTGCCGGCGAAGCCGTCGATACGCTCCAGCTAAATTCGTTCCGGGGTTAGGCACGAAATGACACCGCGCAAGGCCAGCGTCGCGCTTGTCCTCGCCGTCGTTTATGTCGACATGCTCGGCATCGGGCTCGCATTCCCCATCCTGCCGCGACTCATCCAGCAGTTCGAACATGGAAGCCTTTCCCGGGCTTCCTGGATTTTCGGATTGCTCGCCTCAGCCTATGCGTTGACGCAGTTCCTTCTTGCACCGGCACTTGGCGCTCTCTCCGACCGTTTCGGGCGCAGACCGGTATTGTTGCTCTCCCTTCTCGGTATGGGCCTCAATTATCTGGTGCTCGCGCTCGCGCCTTCGCTCATCTGGCTGGTCCTGGGCCGGATCGTTGCGGGCGCCATGGGCGCGAGCTATTCCACTGCCAACGCCTATCTCGCCGACATCACACCGCCCGAAAAGCGCGCACAGAGTTTCGGCCTTATCGGCGCGGCGTTTGGCTTCGGATTCATCACGGGTCCGGCGCTCGGAGGCCTCCTGGGCGATATCGATCTCAGGCTGCCCTTTTACGCAGCCGCTGGCCTGAGCTTCGCCAACCTGACCTTCGGCACAATGCTGCTTCCAGAATCACTGGCAGCGGAAAACCGCAAGCCGTTCAGCTTCGCGCTTGCCAACCCTGCCGGCGCTCTGGGCGCCATTGCCCAATATCCAGCGGCGGCGGCGCTG
Source organism: Rhizomicrobium sp. (assembly GCA_036495845.1). Taxonomy (GTDB): domain Bacteria; phylum Pseudomonadota; class Alphaproteobacteria; order Micropepsales; family Micropepsaceae; genus Rhizomicrobium. Next base: position 224 of record DASXMF010000057.1, on the reverse strand, counting down.
CTGCTTATTTTCGTTCTCGCCACCTTCGCCAATCGTGTCGCGGAGACGACCTGGGTTCTGTTCGCCACCTACCGATTCCAGTGGAGCGCGGCGGCGGTCGGTCTGTCGTTGGCTATGGTGGGAGTCATCTTCGTGGTCGGGCAGGGCGGTCTCGTCCGGGTCGTGGTGCCGCGGCTGGGCGAGCGGCGTGCGATTCTTCTTGGATTGTTCGTCAGCTCCGTGGT
>DASXMF010000056.1:0-11107 GCA_036495845.1 Rhizomicrobium sp. | reverse complement strand
CTGGTGCCGGAGGTGAGAATCGAACTCACGACGTACCCCCTACCAAGGTGAAAGGTTACGCCATTTTCGTGGAAAGCTTGCATGCCGCAAGTAAGCCCTTTTCCCGCCAGTGCCTACGCTAGACGGGCGTAGCGACATGGTATCACGCTGCATGGCGCCCAGAAGGGTGAATTGGCACCAAGGCGCGACATCGGAGAAGTACTCCGCACGCGCCTTGGCCGAGGTGGTTCCAAGCGAAAACGGCGCCCGCGGGCGCCGCTTCCATGCACAGCGTTCGGGCGTCCCTATGCCAGTTTGCGGGACTTGCGTTTGCGGAAGGCACCGACGCCGGCAAGCACCAGGAGACCAGAGCCGAGAAGACCGAGCGCTCCAGGCTCCGGCACGAGCTGGGGCGGTCCACCCGGAGGTATGGTGCCCCAGGCGCCGAAGCTTTGAATGTTCGGATTGTCGAGCGTGTAGATATACTGGTCGTAGTAGCTGTTTCCCTTCTGCGCCCATGCGGAATTGTAATACTGCGTCGCCAAGTTCAACACGTTCGCCGATTCGCCGGAGAACGAGAAGCCGGTGCCACCGGCGGCTTGGCCGTATTCAAGCTCCCAGATCGCCAGTTGAATCGCGGCAGACACATCGGCTGTCGGGTGGCTGAGGACATAGGCGTCGCCCGCAATGATCAACCACGACATGGAATTTATCTGGTCGGTGGAGAGCGAATGACCGTCATGGTCGGTTGAAAGAATCCCGACCGTATAGTCGATGTTCTGGCCCCCCCCGAGACCGATGTCGTGATAGATGTCGACACACCACACTGGAATCGTGTTGTTCGCGTTCGTGGTGAAGGTGACCTGACCCACATACACGTCCTGTGGAGAGCCCGCATTTCCCTGAATGTCGAATGAGTCGGCGGGATTGATCGTCATCTCCACGTCGGTGACGATGACGTCGGCGCGCGCAGGTGCGGAAGCAAGTGCACCTATCACCAGAGTTGCGGAGACGACCCCCGCAACTGCAAAGTTCCGCTGACAGCTGAACCAGCGCATATGGGTCTATCCTTATAAGTTTCTGAATCGCTGCCTGGACTGAAGCAACATTCATGCCGGGCGGAAAATTCATAAATTCATGGCGTTGGAAGCGGATCGGACCGTTGAGCCAGGTTCGGAATTGTCGGAATAATTTACAGGTCTGCTCAAGACCGGGCGCGATTTGCAGGCTCAAGGAAACGCGAAGCCCGGGTCGCGATACGCAGCCTCGCCCTCCGGCAGCCCGAGCAACACCCACGCGCGACGAATATCGCCAGAGCGGGTCTCGAACAGATTCTGATGAAGCGCGATGAGACCGACCGCCGCCAAACCGAGACTGTTCCGTCCAAACGCCGCCACAAACGGGAAGCGGCCATCGACAATTGCGAATTATCGACAGTCGTCGGTTGCAGAGCTGGCTAATGGTCAAAACCGTGCCGCAGCACCCGGACGGATTTCTTTACCCGTCGAGCATCGGGCGTCCTTCGTGCGCGACGAGCAGATCGTGCATGTCATTGGCGTGTTCTTCCTCCATGACCAGAATGCTTTCGATCATGATCCGTGTGCCGGGATCGTCATCGCCGAAATAGCGGATCAACTCGCGATAGTGATCGACCGCAATACGTTCGGCGATCAAATTTTCCTTGATCATCTCGACCAGATTTGAACCTTCCACATACTGCGAGGCAGAGCGCATCGCCAATCCTTCAGGATTGAAATCGGGCTTGCCGCCCAGCTGATTGATTCGTTCGGCGACCGCCATCATATGCTCCTGCTCTTCCTTGGCATGTTGGGCGAATTCGTCCCTGACGCCCTCGCTGGAGAGGCCTGTCGCGGCTATCGAATGCATTGTGTAGCGCAAAACGCAGACGATCTCGGTCGCAAGGACGCTCTGCAGGATCTCGATCGTCTTGCCCGCGTCTCCCTTGTATGTCGAGGTTACGGCGCCCTGCCTCAGATTTTTCCGCGCGCGCTCGCGCAAGGTCTTTACATCCGTCAGAAATGGCTTGTCGGTCATCTTGTCCTCTCGATTCATCGCATCGGCCTGCGCGCAGCCGGATTGGTCGCGCATTTTAGTTCGAACACGTGTTCAGGTATCAACGTTGCCGACACCGATTTCGAACCAGACCGCGGGCCGGGTTGGCGGGGGTGACTTGTTTGCTTCAATTCGAGCGGATACCGCTCCAGCCCGTTATCAATTACGCGCAATGCGGGAGACGTGAGCGGCGATGGCACCCGCGCGCTGGGCTTAAGAAGAGCAATTATCGACGGGGCTGGTGCCGGAGGTGAGAATCGAACTCACGACCTACCCCTTACCAAGGGGTTGCGCTACCACTACGCTACTCCGGCGATCCCTGCGGCGCCTGCCAAAACCGCGCCGCCCCACGGAGGCGCTGCTATAGCCGAGGAGTCCGGGGAGGGAAAGAGTGGAAAAGACCGGATTTGCCAGTCGTCGCGAGGGGCTCGCAGCGGCGCTGCGCGCCAATTTGAAGCGGCGCAAGGAGGCGGCGCGTTCCGCGAACAAGTCTCGATCCGCCGCCTCCCCGTTAGAGCGAAAAGATAAGGCCGACGCGGCTAAAGAGCGGACGTAGCACAGCCGATCTGTTGAACGTATTCTTGGCCCCAAGGGTAAGCGCTTGCTTGATTCCCCCGGCAGGTCCGCTATCTGAACAACGTTGCGCGCGCTAGAACAGCCGGATCGGCGCCAGACCGCCGGTTCTTCTCCCGAGAGGGGCCATGGATCAAATTCGCATTGAAGGTGGTGCCCGGCTGAGCGGCGAGATTTCCATCAGCGGCGCCAAGAATGCCGCGCTACCGCTGATGGCCTGCTGCCTGTTGAGCGACGCACCCCTCGTGCTGACGAACGTCCCCTCGCTTGCAGACATTGCCCTCATGGAGAGGTTGCTCCAAAGCTTCGGTGTCGCCGTCCACCGCCGCAACGGAACCGTCGCGCTCTCCGCCGCCAGCATCCGCAACACGACCGCCGTCTACGATCTCGTGAGAAAGATGCGTGCAAGTTTTCTTGTGCTGGGACCGCTGACCGCCAGGCGCGGCGAAGCCAAGGTTTCCATGCCCGGCGGCTGCGCGATCGGCGCGCGGCCCGTCGACCTTCATCTGCGGGCGCTGCTCGCCCTGGGTGCCGCGATCGAGCTGCGCGAGGGATACGTCGTGGCGAGCGCGCGCGGGGGCCTGCGAGGCGCGCGCATCGAATTTCCGAGCGTCTCCGTCGGCGCCACCGAGCACGCCATGATGGCGGCGGTGCTCGCCCGCGGCGAGACTTTGATCGTCAACGCCGCGCAAGAGCCGGAAATCGAGGACCTCGGGCGCTGCCTGCAGGCCATGGGCGCAAAGATTTCTGGTCTGGGAAGCCCGTCGATCGCAATAGAAGGCATGCCTGAACTGCACGGCGCCGAACACCGCGTGCTGCCGGACCGCATCGAAACCGGCACCTATGCGTTAGCGGTGGCGATTGCGGGCGGCGAGGTCGACCTCGTCGATACCGATACCGGTCTGATCGGCGCGGTGCTGCCGTTGCTCGAATCGATCGGGGCGGAGATCGCGCCGACCAATCGCGGCATAAAGGTGTGCCGCAATGGCGCGCGCCCGAAATCCGCCGATGTAACGACGGCGCCATTTCCCGCGTTTCCGACCGATCTGCAGGCGCAATTCATGGCCTTGATGACGACGGCCGACGGCGTTTCGCGCATTCGCGAGACGATTTTCGAGAATCGCTTCATGCATGTGCCGGAGCTTTCGCGCATGGGCGCGGATATCCGCATTGAGGGCGACACGGCGATCGTGACGGGTGTCGAGCGGCTGAAGGGAGCGCCAGTGATGGCGACGGATCTGCGCGCGAGCGTCAGCCTCGTGCTCGCCGGGCTTGCTGCGGAAGGGGAAACCATCGTCAATCGCGTCTATCATCTGGATCGTGGCTTCGAGCGAATCGAAGAGAAGCTTTCCCGCGTCGGCGCGCGTATCGAACGGCTCTCCGTATGACGGCGCACAAGATGACCCTCGCGGCGGCGGACGCGGAAGATCTCGAAGCGATCTCTGCGCGGCTTCAGGACGCGGTCGCCCAGGTAAAGGACCTCGTCTACCTGCCGAAATCGCGACGCTTCGCCGGTCTCTTCAACCGCTTCAAGTGGGAGAGCGCGGGTAGGCATGCGGGCACCCGCGTGCGGGCCGGGCTGCACATCGAAGGCGTGCTCTCCGCAAAAGCCTCGCGCCTGAGGCGCGGCAATCCGGACGCCGTTGCCTCCCTGCTTGCCATCCGCTTTTTGCCCAGCGGTGCGGATGATCCCGGCGGCACGATCGAACTCGTGTTCGCGGGCGGAGGCCTGTTGCGGCTCGAAGTCGAGTGCATCGCGGCCGAGCTGTCCGACCTCTCCGGAGAATGGGCGGCGCGCGGTTGCCCCGTGCATGAAACAGAATCCTGAGGGAGCTTCGCGCTTCCGCCTCGTCGCGGTCGAGCTCGACGAACACACCGTGGTCCGCCGCACCCGAGAGATCGAACAGGAACGCGAGATCGCGATCTACGACCTTCTCGAAGCCAACCACTTTGCTCCGCGCGGCTCGGAGGGAGGCCCCTATCGCCTGCTGCTTGCCGTCGAAGAAAACCGCCTTGTCTTCAACATTCGGCTCGAGAACGGTCACCCGCACAAGCGGATACTGCTTTCGCTCACCCCGTTTCAGCGGATCATCAAGGACTATTTCCTGGTCTGTGAGAGCTATTTCAAGGCGATTCGCGATGCCCCGCCTACGCAGATCGAGGCGCTCGACATGGGCAGGCGCGGACTTCACGACGAAGGCTCGACGCAGCTGAGCGAGGGCCTGAAGGGAAAGATCGAGGTGGATTTCGACACCGCGCGCCGGCTGTTCACATTGCTTTGCGTGCTGCATCTGAGAGGCTGAAGCGGTGCGCGGCCCCAACGGCGAGGAATTGCCGGGCGCCGTGCTTTTCGCTTGCACGATGAATGCCGTGCGCAGCCCGATGGCGGCGGCTCTGATGCGGCATCTCTACGGTCGTTTCGTCTACATCGATTCGGTCGGCGCGCGGGCCGGCGAGCTCGATCCCTTTGCGGCGGAAGTGATGGACGAAATCGGCATCGCCATCGGCCGGCACCGGCCCAAAGCCTTCGAGGACCTGGAGGACATTTCTTTCGACCTCATCGTCACGCTGTCGCCGGAAGCTCACCACAAGGCGATGGAAATGACCCGTACGATGGCGGTCGAGGTGGATTACTGGCCCACCTTCGATCCCACCGCAGTCGAGGGCTCGCGCGGCCAGCGGCTCGATGCCTATCGCTCGGTCCGCGACGCCCTGATGGACCACATCGAGCGGCGTTTCGCGGTTGCGAGGACCGCCGATGCCTGAACCTTTGCCTGAGCGTTTGCCTTGCTTTTCCGCCGTTTCGGTGCAATCTCCCGGCCGCCGGAGCCAAGCCAGAGGATGAATGGCCAAGGAAGCACTTGTCGAATTCCCGGGGACCGTCAGCGAGCTGCTGCCCAACGCGACCTTTCGCGTCAAGCTGGAGAACGGACACGAGATCATCGCCCATACCGCGGGCAAGATGCGCAAGAACCGCATCAGGGTGCTGACGGGAGACAAGGTGCTCGTCGAAATGACGCCTTATGATCTCTCCAAGGGGCGCATCACCTATCGCTTCAAATAATCCGCCGCTTCGCCTGGTGCTTGCGAGCGCCAGCCCGCGGCGCCAGGCGCTTCTCGCGCAGGCCGGACTGATCCCCCACACCATCTGTCCGGCTCACATCGACGAAACGCCTCTCAGCAAGGAACTGCCGCGGCCATGCGCGCTTCGGCTTGCGCTTCTCAAGGCCGGAAACGTGGCGCGAAAATGGACCGGCGAGCCGGCCATCGTGCTCGCCGCCGACACCATTGTCGCCTGTGGCCGCCGGATTCTTCCCAAGGCGCAATCGGAACAAGAGGTTCGCGATTGCCTGATATTGCTTTCCGGCCGGCGCCATCTCGTTCTCACGGCCTTGGCGGCGGTATGCACAAAGAAGTTGGATGCCCCACGCTCGCGGGTCGTCATGACGCGCGTGTCGTTCAAGCGGCTTTCGCAACGGGAAATCGCAGCCTACGCAGCGAGCGGGGAGGGGCAGGGCAAGGCCGGCGGCTACGCCATCCAGGGGCGCGCGGAATGCTTCGTCCGGCAATTGAACGGATCATGGTCGAACGTGGTCGGTCTGCCGCTCCTTGAGACGCTCGGTCTGCTGCAAGGATGTGGTTACGTGGTCGACTGATTTCATGCTATTGTCACATTGCTGAATTTCGACGCATCCCGGCATGAAAAAGGAAATCCTGATCAACGCAGGGGCGGGGGAGATTCGCGTTGCCATTGTGGAGGACGATCGTCTCCAGGAATTGTTCCTAGAGCGGACGAGCGGCCTTGGCGATGGAGCGCCAAAGCGCCGCGCGGCGGAGTCGGGTGGCCACAGCCTGATCGGAAACATCGTCCTGGGCCGGGTGCAGCGCGTGTTGCCCGGCATGCAGGCGGCCTTCGTCGATATCGGGCTGGACCGCGCGGGCTTTCTCGGTGCGCGCGAGGCGCGCTGCCTTGCCGAAACAAACGGTCTGGCAACGGGTGCCGCGGAACCGGGGCGCCATGCGTTGGGTCAGCCGTTCTGTCCGTCCCAGTCCGACCACTCCGCCGAGAACCTGTGCGACGAGCGGGCACCACGGATTGGCGATTGCGTGCGCGAAGGCGAGGAGATTCTCGTACAGGTGGTCAAGGATCCGATCGGCGAGAAGGGCGCGCGGCTCTCCGCCAACGTGACGATGCCCGGCCGGCTGCTCGTACTCGTTCCCAACCAGCCTGGCATCGCGCTTTCCCGCCGGATCGACGATGACGCCGAGCGCGTGCGCCTCTCCTCGCTTTGCGAGGATATGGTTGCGAACCAGAGGGAGGCTCTTGCGCCGGACGCCGGCTATATCGTGCGCAGCGCGGCTATCGGCGCGGAACTTGCCGAACTGCGCGAGGATGCCGAAAGCCTTTCCAGGTCGTGGATTCCGGTGGCGGAGAAGCGCCGGATGGCGCGCGCACCCGCGACTTTGCACCACGACCTTGATCCCATCGAACGGACAATGCGCGACGAGGTAGACGCGGACACGGTTCGCGTGGCCGTCGACGATCGCGAGGCTCTCGAAGTGGCGCGGGATTATTGCCGGCGCGCCATGCCGCAAGCAGAATCCATGCTCGAACTGTTCAAGGGCCCGGGACTGATCCTCGACGATTTTGAAGACGATATCGAACAGATTTTCGCAGCACGCGTGCCGCTGCCGTCGGGTGGCTGGATCACCATCGAGAGCACCGAAGCGTTGACGGCGATCGACGTCAATTCGGGCAGCTTCATTTCAGCGTCGGGCCTCGAGGAAACGAGCCTGCGTGTCAATCTGGAAGCGGCCGCCGAGATCGGCCGGCAGTTGCGTCTGCGCGGTATCGGCGGACTGATCGTCGTCGATTTCATCCATGTCGGCGGAGGCGGGGACGTCGGCAAGGTCCTCGGCGCGCTGAGTGACAGCCTTTCGCGCGATCACACGCCGACGCAGATCCTGCCGATGTCGGAATTCGGGCTTGTCGAGATCACGCGCAAACGGGTGCGCGACCCTCTGGCGCGGATGATGACTGAAAATTGCCGGGCCTGCCACGGCCGTGCACGTGCGCGATCCTGCGAGACGGTTGCGCTGGAGATTCTGCGCCGCGTCGAGCGCGAGGCCCACCATGCGCCAGGCCGTCCGATCGCGGTCCGCGCGTCACCCGAAGTGGTGGACTGGATCGGGCAGCGCGGCGCGGAGCTGCGTGCGGCTCTCGCTCGCCGGAACGCGCCTCGCGTGACGTTCGAACCGCGCTCGGAATACGCCCGCGAAGGCTACGATGTCGCCGCACAAATCTGAGGTCCGCCGTTGCCCGATCTGCGGCCGGCCGCGGATCGAGACGTTCAAGCCGTTCTGCTCGAAGAAATGTGCCGACATTGATCTTGGGCGCTGGCTCGAGGGCCGCTATGCCATTCCCGCAGAAGAAGCGGACGATGCGGATTCGACCGCAGAAGAGGAGGGCGAGCGCAAGGAATAAGGTGGCTTGGGGCCCGGCTGGACACCGTCTGCCCCCTCTTCTAAAAAGCCCGACCTTCCGGTTCGCCCGGATGCTGCCCAGGTAGCTCAGTCGGTAGAGCAGCGGACTGAAAATCCGCGTGTCGGTGGTTCGATTCCGCCCCTGGGCACCAGTCAAAAAAGCCAGCAAAATCAGGCGTTTTTGATAGAACGAATTCGGATTTTGTACGATTCTTTCCGCACCAAACCGTAACAAGCAAAATCAATGGGTTACGGGGTGGTCCAGAATCTCCGGTCGGGCGCATGTCGGGCACGCCGGGCGCAGTTTCGGTGTTTGTTCCTATTCGCGGGAACGGATGTTCACGGCTCACACAGTCTGACGTTGTGGTTTATATGCCCGCACAAAATTATTGATACCGAGATCGGCAAATCCACGAGCTCCGTGGGCCTGTGAGGTAGCCTCCCAGGATATTTTCACCTCGAACACGGTCCGGATGCCTACAGGATGTTCCGCGACAAGATGGACGGTTGCATCAAGGTTGTCATTCCTCCGCACGGTTGATGATGATGGTCCAAACGCAGTCCTTGCCTCGGATACTTCCTGCGTCATCCACCGGCGAAGAAGCGATTATTTCACGGTGAAGGGCTCCTTGCTGGACGCGGATCCGCCCATGTTGGTGACGGTCAGCAGCCCTGTCGTTGCGCCTTGCGGCACTGTCGCCAGAATGTCTCCGGTGTTGAGCAGCTGGAAGGGCGCGGCCACTCCGTTGAAAGCAACGGCAGTTGTGCCGATGAAATGCGTTCCGTTCAGCATGACCTGCGCGCCGATCCTGCCTTTCGAAGGCACGACGCGCGATATCGCGGGCGGCGGCGCAGGAAGGCCCGCATTGAGCGCGAAAACGACACCGTTCGCCGTGTTCCCGCCGCCCACGGTTCCGCCACTCGCTGCGACACCGTAGATCGTTCCGTCGCTGCCTTCCACCAGCGGCGCATCCGGGTCCGCCCCGTTCGCGCCATCGAAGGACACGCTCTGCAGCAATTTTCCTTTTTCCGAAAGGCTGAGAACGGCGCCGTTCGGGAAATCGTTCGCGCCCGGGATGATGCCCCAAAGGTTGGTGTCCGGCGTCGCCGTCAGAGCGATCATGCTGTCGCCGAAATCGTATTGAAGCGGATATTGCGTGAAGCGTTTTCCGGAAAGGCTGCTCTCGAACATGCCGGGTTGCGACTGAACTTCGTACCGGCTCAACGAGCCGTAGAGCTTGCCGTTCGCATCCAAGACCGGCGGACTGTCCGCAAATTGCGCATAGTGAAATGTCTGCAGGATCTTGAACTGTCCGGCGGGCGTGAGGCGAAAGAGCGTCGTCAGCAAGGTTTCTCCGCCCAGTGTCGTCCCATAGAAATCGCCGTTGGGCGCCTGGGTCATCCCGAGACTCGAGGGACCTTCGGTCTGGCTGGCCAGGCTGTGCAGCACGCTGAAGGTGCCGTCGCCGGAGAGGCGGAATATGACACCGTTCGTGGCGCCGATGATGGCAGTGGTCGCGCCGTAAAAACTTCCATCGCGCCCGAGCGAGAGAGACAACGGAAGCGTGCCGTCGGCGCAGCTCTTGAGCGCGCAAAAGCTGTGCAGAACTTGGAGGTCGCCGGACTTGTCCAGCCTGAACGCGATGCCGTGACTGTTTGCGCCGCCGTATGCAGCGGTGCCGTACAAATATCCGTCGTTGCCCTCGATCAGGCCGGTCGGAGAGCCGCCATTCGGGAATTGGCCGTTCTGATCGGCGACGAAGGTATACACCGTCGACAACTGGCCGGCCGGCGTTACCTTGAAGACCGTGCCGGCTGCGCTGTTGCCCGTGCCGCTACTGGCCGTTGTCCCGTAAAAATTTCCGTCCGCCGACTGGATCAGCGTGTTGGGGTATTCGCCCTGTGGGCAGGAAGTGCCATCGCAGGCAAAGGCGTAAAGCTGCTGGATCGCCGGGGCATCCTGCGCACCGATCGCGTTTGGGGCCCACAAAACCAGGGCGAGGACGAATTTACTTATGAACGAAGAATTGAGCGCACTTCGCATGGTGCCTCCCTTCTGGTTGCTACCGCCGGCGCATCCCCTCCGCCGGCTCCCAACCGAGCGCGGGCGCGCCTGTCGCGTAAACATTGTGACGAACCGCAGTCCCCAATTATTCCGATTATTTCACTATGCTGCTCCGGGCCGGAAGCTAAAGAGCTCCGTGCCGATGGCGACATATAACTTGCACATCTGGCCCGGAGGTGGAGCGTCTCTTATTTTCTCGTTGTCTTGCGATGCCTTAGAGCGATATCGCCCGCTGGGCTTCGTTCGTTTGTGTATCGGTTATCGTGATCGGCCGCCATTGCAAGCTTCGCCATGCGTGCGAGCGACGAGTTCAGGAACCCGGCGTAGTTGCGGACCATTTTTTGATATCGACGCGAACACATTCTCGGTCGGTCCGCTCGGCCGTCGTTTGAGTTTGAAGCCCAGCTTGCAATCAAAGAAGAATTTTCCAACAAAACCAAATACGCGGCTTGAAAGTGGAATGAACCGTCAGTAAATGGCTATTACTTGAAATAATCTCCTACCCTGGTCGAAGCATGGACAACATCGATCGCGGCATTCTGAAGGTGCTGCAGGAAGACGCGTCGCTCTCGTTCGCGGAGGTCGGGAAGCATGTTGGACTGTCGGCGACGCCGTGCTGGAAGCGCATCCAGCGCCTCGAAGCGGATGGCGTGATCGTCCGGCGCACGGCCATTGTCGATCCCGTGAAAGTCGGACTCGGTACGACCGTGTTCGTCTCCATCGAGACCGGCGATCATTCCAGAGAGTGGCTCGACGGATTCGCCGAGACCGTGTGTGCGATGCCCGAAGTCGCGGAATTCTACCGCATGGCCGGCGATGTCGATTACATGCTTCGCGTGGTCACCACGGACATCCAGAGCTACGACGCCTTCTACAAGCGCCTGATCGAGACCGTGCCGCTCAAGAACGTCACCTCGCGTTTTGCAATGGAGC
>DASXMF010000055.1:0-18205 GCA_036495845.1 Rhizomicrobium sp. | reverse complement strand
TCCGAAACTCGCCCAGAGCCCGATATAGAGATCATGCGAATTTCGGAGTCGGGACACTAGCACGTCTCCCGCAATCAAGCTCGCGAACCGGCGTCGGCTGTGCGAGAAAATCCGCGTCGTTGCTCGCGCGCGAGGCGCAGTTGCGCGCACCGATGGCCCTGTGCCGGATCGGCACAAGCGAATTTCGAAGGCGTTCTCGTGATCCCGATCTCGGACGACAACCCGGCCCGCCTGACTCCCGTCGTCACCTGGCTCGTCATCGCCTTGTGTGTAATCGTCTATCTCTGGGAGCGATCGCTCGGGCGCGAGATGGGCGCCGCGGTCTTCGTTCTGGGCTTCGTGCCGGCTTCGCTGTTCGGAGTGCACGCTGCACCATCGGGCTTCGTCAGCCTTTCACCGGCGGCGACGATCTTCACCTCGATGTTTATGCATGGCGGCCTTCTCCATCTCGCGGGAAACATGCTGTACCTCTGGATTTTCGGCAACAATGTCGAAGACGCGATGGGGCACGCGCGGTTTGCGGCATTCTACCTCGTGTGCGGAGTGGCGGCGGCGCTGACGCTGGCCTTCATCGATCCGGCCTCGCGCATTCCCATGGTGGGCGCTTCGGGCGCCATCTCGGGAGTGCTTGCGGGCTACGTGCTTCTCTTTCCGCGTGCACGCGTGACGGTGGTGGTGCCTCTGGGCATCATATTTTATCCCTTCGCGCTCAGTGCATTCTGGGTCGTGACCTTCTGGTTCGTCATCCAGATTGCCAGCGCGGCGTTGAGCAATCCCCAGCAACCGGGAGTGGCGTGGTGGGCCCATGTGGGCGGATTCGGCGCCGGACTTGTGCTCACGCCAATGCTCAAGGCGCGAGGCTTTCCCCTTTTCGGGCGCCCGCGGCGCGGGCCCTGGGGCCGTTAGTACCTCCGTCAAGCCGCGTGTTTGGGCCTCGTCCATCGGCAAGCTCAGAATGATGCCCTCAAGGCGAGCCCGCCGAACCATGAAAGCGGCTGGCACGGCTTCTGCTTTTTGACCAGCGGATCGCAAAGCGGCGTCCCGAAAGTGGCGCAAAGAGGGACATGAGGGGCCATGGGAGACCTTGGGACCCCCTGGGGCGCAGAATGAAACACCGAAACAGCCACCTTTTGGTCGGGTACTGGAGCAGGCTGGCACTGGGTCGCGATGTGCCGGACCAGACCGACATTGAACCGCGCGCCATCAAGCGCATGCTTCCGAACGTTTTCGTTCTCGACGCGCGGAACGCGGCGGCGGCCTTCTATCGGCTGGCGGGCACGCTGCTTTGCGATCGCTTCGGACAGGAGCTGAGGGGCTCGGCCTTCCTGGCCCATTGGGACTCGAATGCCCGCGGCACGCTCGAAGCGCTGATGAAGAAAGCTCTTGCCGACAGGCAGGCCATTTGTCTGTCCGCGATCGGCACCACGTCCCGATGCGCCACCATCGAGATGGAGACCGTACTTGCGCCTCTGTCCTTCCATGGAGGCCGCCCGCGCCGCTTTCTGGGCATCACCCAATTTCTCGGCGACTGCACATCGCTCGGTGGCTTGCCCATCACGAGCGAGCGCCTGATCGAACACACACTCATACACGAAAACGAATCGTCGAATGCGCAACCACCGTCATCGGTGCCTGAGCGCCCGCGATCGCAACAGGGTTCGACGCCCCATCTGCGCCTCGTGGCTTCGCAAGAGACACCCGTGTCCACGCAATTCCAGGTGGACAACACAATGACGAAATTGAAAGCCGCGCTCGAAATCCAGCCTGCAGTGCGAATCGTGCGATAATCGTCAATGACCAGACGGCTGGTCCGATTGCTCGGGCTGGGACGGCAATGTCGGGTGATCGACGGGATCGTTGTGCAGGATGACGCGATTGAGGTTCTGTTCGTCGCGGCGCCGCTGCAGATAGGGAATTTCGTATTTTTCAATCTGATTGCGGTACGCTTGGAATTCGGCGTCATCCGCGGGCAGCCGCCTGTCGCAACGATCCGCCGGATAGTGCTTCTGCTCCTGACACCACATGTCGAAGTTCATTTCATGGAGCGCATACGGCTTGTCGCCTTGGGCCAACACCCGACCCGCCATAACGGCGAGCACAGCGCAAGCGGTCGCGATCGCAACGCTTTTCATTTCGCATCCTCCACCGCGCCCAGAGGAAGCCTACACGCCGGGCGCGGACTCCGAAAGGCGTTTCATGCGGCCGCAATGCTTTTCGACTCGTCTTCGGCGATGCGCGCGTATTCCGGCGCAGCGGGAAGTCGGCCAAGGATCATGTCTGCGCCCTTTTCGGCAATCATGATGGTCGGTGCGTTGGTGTTCCCCGATACGAGATCGGGCATGATGGAGGCGTCGACGACGCGCAATGCGTCGATTCCATGAACCTTGAGTGTGGAATCGACGACGGAATCGTCGTCCTGTCCCATCTTCACGCTTCCTGCCGGGTGATAAATGGTCTCGGCCGTCTGGCGAATGAACAAATCCATCTCCATTTGATTTCGAATCGGTCCGGGCATCAATTCGCGGCCGCGAAAGCGGTCGAAAGCGGGCTGCGCGAAAACTTCCCGAACCAACCGGACGCCCTCGCGCAGGCTGCGCAGATCCTCCTCCGCGGCGAGATAGTCCGGCTGAATGATGGGTGGTGCTAGCGGGTCGGCGGATCCGATCGTCACGTATCCGCGGCTCTGCGGCCGCAGCGCGCACACATGCGCCATAAATCCGTGGCGGTCGGCTTTCTTGCGCGTGTGATCGAACATCAGCGCGGCAATGAAATGAACCTGCAAGTCGGGAGTTTCGACATCGGGACGGCTCTTCAGGAACGCTCCCGCTTCGAGGCCCTGGCTCGTCGCCAGTCCGGAGCGAAACAAGAGATATTGAAGACCGGTGCGGGCCGCATTGAGAGGATGGGACTGGCTGTAAAGCGTGATCGGCTCGCGGCACTCGTACTGGATCGAGCAATCCAGATGGTCCTGGAGATTTCTGCCGACGCCTTTGAGATCGCAGACAACCGGTATCCCGAATTTCCGGAGCGTGCCGGCGTCGCCCACGCCCGAGAGCATGAGAAGCTGTGGCGAATGAACGGCGCCGCCGCAAAGGATGGTTTCGCAATTCGCGCGGGCCACGCGGCTCACTCCGCGTTGCAAATACTGCACGCCCACGGCCCGGCGCCCTTCGAACAGCACTCTGGTCGCGTGCGCGTGCGAGACGACGGCGAGATTGCGCCGGCCAAGCGCGGGACGAAGATAGGCTTGAGACGCGCTCCATCGCCGTCCCTCGCGAATCGTGAGCTGGTATCGTCCGAAGCCTTCCTGCGAGCGACCGTTGAAATCGGGAGTCACCGCATGCCCCGCCTGTCTTCCGGCCTCGACGAAGGCGCTGAACAGCGGGTTGACGGAGCGCGGATTGGAGACGTGAAGCGGCCCGTCTGCGCCGTGAAATTCGTCCACACCGTTTTCATTGGCTTCGGCGCGTCTGAAATAGGGCAGCACTTCGGCGAACGACCAGCCCTCGCATCCCGATTGCCGCCAGCGGTCGTAATCGCGGGCATGTCCACGGATGTAGATCATGCCGTTGATGGAGGAGGAGCCGCCCCACCCGCGTCCGCGCGGCCAATAAAGACGCCTTCCATCAAGAAGGCGCTGCGGATCTGTCTCCAGCCACCAATTGTGAGGGTTTGGCCTGCCCAGCAGGGCGGGAATGCCGGCCGGCATGTGGATCATCAGCGATCGGTCGCGGCCACCCGCTTCCACCAGCAACACGCGAATCCGCTCGTCCGCGGAAAGCCGGTTGGCTAGTACGCAACCCGCGCTGCCCGCGCCCAGGACGATGTAGTCGAACGACTCATTCATGAACGCGCCTGTTCCCGCTTCAGCAGACCTTAACTCTGCCAGTGCCTTACGCCCAAACAAGACGCCAGGCGGGTCGCCGATAACGCCTTGTTGACGGTCTGAGACATAGATTCGCAAAAAAGGACGGCCCGGAATGGAACCTTCTCGCGGGCTGGTGTGACGCATGAGCATGGATCGCGAGACGGCAGTGACCAAGGCAAAAGCCGAGCGTCGGCGTTTTGTCCGCTTGGAGGCAAACCTTGCGGGGCGATTGTTCGTGCCGCATGACGGCCGGGAGGCAGGCTGCACAATTGTCGACATGTCGCCGGTCGGCGCACAGGTCGCCTGCGAATTCGTGCCTGATGTCGGCACGCCGGTCGTGCTGTATATCGAAGGCCTTGGCCGTTTCGAGGCGGATGTCTCGCGCAATGTCGAAGGCCGGTTCGGCGTTCGCTTCCATATTTCCGCGTTGAAGAAGGGACGCGTCTCCGAGCAGCTCGATATTCTGTTGAATCGCGGAGAGGGCGATGAGCCCGTGCTGCGGCGTCACGAACGCACCGCGACCTCCGGCTTCGCGCATTTCACGCGCGCCAACGGCGAACATATCGCGTGCGAAGTGCTCGATCTTTCGCTGAGCGGGGTTTCGCTCAAGACCGGTACCAAGCCGCGCATCGGAGAAGCCGTCGTCATAGGACAAATGTCGGGCCGCGTCGTCCGCCACCATGAGAGCGGCATAGCGGTAGAGTTCACAAGACCTGCCGCGCAGAGGCCCTCGCCCGCACCGATGCGGAACGGGTATTGAGGCTTCGCGAACTTCGCCTCCTCCGCCTCGGTTCTCCCTGCTGACGCCGGGCTTTCTCGGTACCTCCCCCGAAATCGGGGGAGCAAAAATCAAAAACGCCAGTCAACTTTCCTCCCCCGCGTTCGGGGGAGGTGCCCCGTCGGGGCGGAGGGGGGAGACGCTGTCGAAGACGCGCGATTCGCTTCGATTGCGACTTGCTCTAAAAGCACGGGCAGCGAAATATTTTTCCCGGGGCTGTCATGGAACTCAGTGCATCAATATCGGCGATCGTGACCGGCGGCGCGTCCGGCCTTGGCGAGGCCACCGCCCGCGCGCTTGCCAATCACGGGGTCAACGTCGCCCTGTTCGATCTGCAGCGGGAGAAGGGCGAGAAAATCGCCCGCGAAATCCGCGGAGTCTTTTGTCAGGTCGATGTCACGAGCGAGGGCAGCGTCACCGAAGGCTTCGCTCACGCACGCAGCGCCAACGGCCAGGAGCGTCTGCTCGTCAATTGCGCCGGTACCGGCAACGCCTTCAAGACGGCTTCGCGCGACCGCACCACGGGAGAGATTCGATTTTTTCCTCCTTCGGAATTCGATCGCGTCGTCCAGATCAATCTGGTGGGCACGTTCCGCTGTATCGCTCATGCCGCGGCGGGCATGCTGACGCTGGAGCCCATCGGCGGGGAGCGTGGCGTCATCGTCAACACGGCCTCGGTCGCCGCGGAAGACGGCCAGATCGGACAAGCTGCGTACACAGCATCCAAAGCGGGAATCACCGGCCTCACTCTCGTCGTTGCGCGCGACCTCGCGCAGGAAGGCATCCGCTGCAACACGATCATGCCCGGCCTGTTCGATACGCCGCTGCTGCAGGGCGCGCCGGTTCATGTGAAGCAGGCGCTCGGCGCCCAGGTGCCGTTTCCGGCGCGACTCGGCAGTCCGGTCGAATTTGCATCTTTGGCGCTGGAAATGATCCGAAACGGCTATTTCAACGGAGAGTGCGTGCGCCTAGATGGCGCCATCCGCATGGCGCCGCGCTAGTGTCGCTTTGGTTTCGAAGTTCGCCAAGAAGGAGATATCGATAGTGGGGCGAACTTCGAAACCGCGACACTAGCGCCGTCAGTCTCCGATGACGTGCAAAGTTACCTCGCGGCGGTGGGGGGCGTCCCGGTGTTCGAAGACGTAGAGCCCCTGCCATGTTCCAAGAGCAAGCTTGCCCTCCCGGACCGGGATCGACACCGACGCCGCGGTCAATGCGGAGCGAATATGGCTCGGCATGTCGTCAGGGCCTTCGGCGGTGTGCCGATAAAGCTTCATATCCCGCGACACGAGACGCTTCATGAAATCTTCGAGGTCGGCAAGCACGTCGGGGTCGGCATTTTCCTGGATGACGAGCGAGGCAGAGCTGTGCCGGATAAAACAGGTCAATAATCCGTCCGCGATTCCGCAACTCTGCACAAACGCCTCGGCCGGCCTGGTGAAGGGGTACAGTCCCGGGCCCCGCGTGGACATGCCGATAGTGTCGAAACTCTGCTTCATGCGCTCTCATCCTTTGCGCAGATAAACATACAACGCGCCGGCGCCTCCGTGCCGTGGGTGTGCGTTACGAATATCGGCAACGAGTTCGGCGAGACCGGGTTCGTTGAGCCATCTGGGTGTCATCTCGCGCAGAATGCCGCGCCTGCCCGCGGCCAGATCGAACGGGCGATCGCCCGGCTCGGCCGTTGCTGCGCCCTTGCCGGTAATCACGAGAATGAGACGAAGTCCGCGGGCCGCGGCACCGCGTAGAAACGTTGCCAGCGCGCCATGGGCGGCGCGTTCGCTAAGACCGTGCAGATCGAGCCGTGCCTGAGGCTCGAGCAGCCCGCGTCTCAACCGTTCCGCCGTCCTTCCATCGATGCCCGTTGTGCGCGGCGGCGGTGTCTTCCGATCAGGTCCGGGCGGCAGATGAGGCCGTGCGACGGCGGCCGGCAGCGTTGTCTTCTTTTTCCTGCGCGGCGTTGCCTTCAGCGGCAAGGCGTCACCGAGCGCGGTCTCGAACAGCGCGCGTTCCTCGTCACTGATGTGTCGCTTGCGCGGCATTATGATCGCGCCTCCGAAAATTGATGGGCGGCGCGCGCCGCCAGCGCTTTGGGCAGGAGCACGTAGAGCGATCCCGGAGAATTCATGTGGCCCGCAAGCGATTCCGCATCGGCGCCGAACCCCCAGAATATATCCGCACGCACTTCGCCTTTGATGGCGCCGCCCGTGTCCTGGGCGACGCAAAGCCGTGCAAAGCGCTGCGTCCTGCCATTCCGATCGGTCTGCGGCACATCTGCGACCACGAACATCGGAATCCCAAGCGCGTGCACGTCCGGATCGACCGCGATGCTCGCCTGTGGCGTAAGCGGCACCCCTTCACTTCCGGGGCTTCCGAGGCTGGCATCGCCGATGGGAAGCTCCCTGAAGAAGACGTACGAATCGTCGGTCTCCATGATGCGCGCGGCGACGGATTTGTGCGATTCGAGCCAACTTCTGATCGATTGCATGGACAAATTCCCGCGTGCGAGCGCGCTTTGCCGAACCAGCACGCGGCCGATCGGCGAGTAGGGGCGGCCATTCTGCCCCGCAAAGGCCAGGCGCAATCTCGTTCCGTCTTCGAGCATGGCGCGCCCGGAGCCCTGAATTTGGACGAGGAAAAGCGCGACCGGATCGCTTGCGTAGAGCAGGACTGGCGCGTCGGACAATTCATGCCGGTCGATCTCGGCGCGCGTGGGAAACGGCACCAGCCGGCGATTTTCCACACGGCCCGAAATACGGATTCCTTCGAGGCCGCTGCGAAACGACCCCAGATCGGCCGTGACCAGATCGTCTGGGAGACCGTAGATGGGTACCCGGTAAGGCCCGCGCGGCGTCCGCGCCACCTGAATTTGCGGTTCGTAGTAGCCCGTGAACAGACTTTTATGCCCACTTGCCGATCCAGCCGCGAACGGCGCAAACCAGGTCTCGAACCATTTCCGCGCCTCGTCCGCGCCAAAACCGACGTGGCTCGCTGCAGCGCATACCGCACGCCAATCCCCCGCGCGTCCCGCGTAACCCAGACCGCCTAACGGGCGCCTCGCATCGCGTGCAAGAATGACCGCGCAGGAACGGCGGAAGGCCGCGAGCGCACCGCGTGAATCCGCCGCGCGCCAACCCGGAAGATCGTCGAAACGCGCGGAAGTAAGCGTGAGCGCCGGCTTGGCCGACGGCTGCAACAGAAACCATATTGCCGCCCCGGCAATTGAACCGATGGCGACAAAAACAAAGAGAAGAACGACCAGATCCGTGCGAGCGCGCGCGCGCAGAGCCTTCAGCCGGCGCTCGACGTTGCGACCAGCATCCAGTTGGGATCGCTCGCCTTGGAATCGCGCGCGAAAGTCCAGATGTCGGTGACGCCCCGCACGGTCTTGGGATCACCTTCGATCACGGCCCCCTTGCCGTTGGTCGTCGTCGAGACGAACTGTCCCGAGAATTCCACAGTGATCTCCGCCGTGGACCCTTTCATCTCCGCATGCGTGACGCGCACATTCTTGAATCCGGAGAAGGAATAGGCGACTGATTCGCCCCGCTCTTCGTGCCCGCGCATGACGGCATCGAAGGCCGCGAAAACTTCGTCGCTCAGGAGCGGCTTCAGCGTGGCCCGGTCGCGTGCCGCAAACGCGGTCACGATCATCTCGTAGGCGCGGCGCGCACCCTCGAGAAAATGCCCGCTTTCGAACTGACGATCCGCGAGCCCGATATCGGTGAGTCCGCGGGCGACCGCGTCGTCAGGATTGCTCTGCTGCTCCGCAGGGGCCGCACTACGCTCGGGCAGGGCGACGACGTTGTCCGCCCTTGCCGGCGGCATCGCGCCTCCGATGCGCCGCAGCCGATCCGACGGCTCGCGTTCGTTGCCCGTTCGCCGGCCAAGCACCGTGTACAAGCGGAAGAGAATGATGCCGGCCACGCTGGCGATCAGCAGAATTCCGAGCAGTTGCACATCTGCCATGGCACGAAACCTCTCTCGCGATGTCCAGCCGGGCAGCCAGCTTAGCAGCTTTGCGGCGGTGCGTCTTGCCCGCAGGAACGGGAAGGTAATTCCCAAGATAAGCTCTGGTGCCGCGATTTCGAGGGTGAATCAGCGCGAACGGGCATCTCCGCGTCCCGATCCGTCGCCTTGCCAGACAGTTCCATCCGTGATAGCCCCGCGCGCTTTTCCGGGACAATCCATTCATGAGTGACATGGGCATAGGTCCGAACGGCAATCCGCACGACGGGCCGGAAGGTCCTCAGGTTCGAATGCAGGTTGTCGGCCAGTATGTGAAAGATCTCTCCTTCGAAAATCCGGGCGCACCGATGAATTTGACCGCCCGCCCCGGAATCGATCTGGGCGTCGATCTCCAGGCTCGCCGCCTGGACGCCGAGCACTTCGAGGTTGAATTGAAACTGCGGGTCTCGGCGAAGGCCGAAGACAAAACCCTGTTCCTGCTTGAGCTCGCTTATGGCGGACTCTTTCTGATCCAGAACGCGCCGGAGGAAATTCTGCAGCAGATCCTGCTGATCGATGGTCCACACATTCTGTTTCCGTTTGCGCGCCGCATCGTGGCCGATGTCGTGCGCGACGGCGGCATGCCGCCCTTAATGATCGAACCGATCGATTTCGCTGGTCTCTACCGCGCCAAGACGGCCGAGGCCCAGCAGATGCGCGCCGGCCAGCCCTTGAGCTAAAGCGGTTCCGGCAAGAGTATGCAGCACTTTTCACGACACCTGATTCGGGGAAGTGCTCAAGCCAGGGCAACCTACTGCCAGTTCCAGACGGGGTTGCTTCCGAGCTCGCGGCAAACGAACTCC
This sequence comes from Rhizomicrobium sp., assembly GCA_036495845.1. Lineage (GTDB taxonomy): Bacteria > Pseudomonadota > Alphaproteobacteria > Micropepsales > Micropepsaceae > Rhizomicrobium. The sequence goes on along the minus strand of DASXMF010000055.1, from coordinate 8,748 downwards.
GCGTGTGCTTCCGCTTCGCCCGCGCTGAGGCGCGGCGGAAGCGCCTCTGCGCGCTGCCGCGCGCCGGATTGCGCTTCGTGCGACGTCTGCTCCGCGTCGCGGGGCGCCAAACGAAGCCGTGCCTGGCGACCCCCGACGAGTTCCAGATAGACCCGGGCCGTCAGCTCCGCGTCGAGCAACGCACCGTGACGGGTCCTGGCCGAAAGATCGATTCCGAACCGTTTGCAAAGTTCGTCGAGCGAGTAGCGCGCGCCCGGAATCCTGCTCTTGGCAATTTCGATCGTATCGATGGTCCTGCCAAAGTCGATGGGAGGACGCGACGCGCGCCGCAATTCGGCATTGACGAATTTGAGATCGAACGCCGCATTGTGCATCACCAGGGGCGCCTCGCCGAAAAACGCCAGCATCTCTTCTGCGATCGAGGCGAAGAACGGCTTGCCGGCGAGAAATTCGTCGGTAATCCCGTGCACGCGTTGCGCGTCTGGCGGAATCAGCCGCTCCGGATTGAGGTAGCGCTGAAACGTGGCGCCGGTCGGCAGGTGGTCGACGAGCTCGACGCACCCGATTTCGATGATGCGGTGCCCATCCGAGGGATCGAGCCCGGTGGTTTCCGTATCGACGACGATTTCACGCATGGGATTCCTGTGTCCGCAGGGCTGCCAATACCGATTTCACCTGCTCGAAAGCATGGCCCAGTCCCTTTCCCGTCTCCACCACAAAATGGGCGCGCGCGCGCTTTTCCACATCCGGTGTCTGCCGGGTGAGAATACGCTCCAATATTTCGTCGCTCATCCCGGGGCGCGCGAGCACGCGTTCGCGCTGGGTCTCCGCGGAAGCGGTGACGACCACCACGGCATCCACGCGCGTTTCACCTCCCGTCTCGAAGAGGAGCGGGATATCCAGAACGACCACATCCGCGCCCAACGCGGCAGCCTGCTCGATAAACGCCTGCTGGTCGGCGGCAACCAGGGGATGAACGATGGCTTCGAGGCGATCGAACTGGGTCCGGTTGCTGTGCACGCATTCCGAGAGGCGCTCACGATCAACCCGGCCCTCGCGAACACAGCCGGGAAAGACCTTGGCGATGGGCTCCACGGCGGCTCCGCCGGGCTCGTAGAGCCGGTGCACCGCTGCATCCGCATCGTGCACGGGAACGCCCAGTTGTTGGAACATGCGCGCGGTTTCGGTTTTCCCCATGCCGATGGAGCCCGTCAATCCGATGATCTGCGGCCGCTTACGTTCCGCCACACAAAAGCTCCTCGAGACGAGTGCGGAGCGCAGGCGAAACCCTGGGCTTCACGCCGAAGAACTGTTCGAATGCGGCGGCGCCCTGGTGCACCAACATTCCCAGGCCGTCCACGGTCCGCAGGCCGAGCTCTGTTGCTCGCAATAGCAGCGGCGTCTTGAGCGGATTGTACACGAGATCGCAGACGGCACCGCCGTGCGGCAGCAACTGGAGAGAGAGCGCAGGAGATATCGTACCGTTCATCCCCAGGCTCGTCGCATTTACGAGAAGGCGCGTCGACGGCGCAGCCGAGGCCCAAGCGTCCGGCGCAAGCACGCCAAGCTTTGCCGATGCGCGCCCCGCAAGAAACCGGATAGCCTCAGCCGAATGAGCGGGCGTTCTGTTGAGAAGATAAACCTCGCGTGCTCCCAGGCCGTCGCAGGCAAGAATTGCCGCTCGCGCCGCGCCTCCGGCCCCCAGAATGACAACCGTCTCTCCGCGAATGGCGTCGGGGCCCAGCTCGCTCTCGAGATTGTCCTTGAGGCCGCCAGCATCAGAGTTTCGCGCACGCATTCGTCCGCCGTCGAACACGAGAATATTGGCGGCGCCAACGGCGAGCGACGCCGCATCGTGGTCGTCGGCCAGCGCAAACGCGGATTCCTTGTGTGGGACGGTGATGTTCACGCCGACAAATCCGGCGGCAGCCAAACCCCGCAATGCGAAGGAAAGTTCGTGAGGCCGCGCGGGCAGCGGAACATAGGCGCCTTCGATGCCATTTTCATGCAGCCAGAATTCATGCATTTGCGGTGATAGGGAGTGTGCGACGGGCCAGCCCACCACCCCGGCAATTCTTTGGCCTCTCGCCGAATTCATCGCCGGACAATCCCGTGAGAGCGAAGCGCCGCGAGCAGCGGAAGCAGCGGCAGGCCGAGCACCGAGAAGTAATCGCCTTCGATACGGTCGAAGAGTTGTATTCCCGTTCCTTCCACCTGATAGCAGCCGACCGAGGTTAGCACCGCTGGTTCCTCGCTCCGGAGATAATCGGCGAGAAACTCGTCGCTGAAGCTGCGCATGACAAGCCGGCACCGCTCCGCGCAGCGCCACAGTTCGCGTTCCCCCTCGACCAGAACCGCGGCCGACACCAGTTCGTGATCGCGGCCGCGTAACCGGCTCAGTAGGGCTCGCGCCTCGTCGGCGGTCGCGCATTTGCCCACAGCCTGACCATCCAGATCGAGCACCTGATCCGCTCCCAAGACAAGGCATCCCGGCCGTATGGAGGAGATCTGCAACGCCTTCTTCAGCGCGAGGTGGCTTGCGATGTCCAACGGCGTTCGTTGGCCGCATGCGATTCTTTCCGCCTCTTCGTCGACCGACGCAGCAAGCACTTCGAACGCGACGCCGGCCGCACGAAGCATCCGTGCGCGTGCGGCGCTTGCCGATGCGAGCACCAACGGCATCACGGCGAGGCTGCCTCTTTCCGCTCCACAAGGAGATTGAGGACCGCGGCCGCCGTCTCTTCGACGGAGCGGCGCGACACATCGATCGCCGGCCAGCCGCGTTGCTCGAAAAGCTGTCGAGTTGCGGTCACTTCCGCGCGGACGCTGTCGATGTCCACATAACTTGTGGAGCGAATCTCTCCCAATGTGTGAAGACGGTTCCGCCGCAGCTGCACGAGGCGGTCCGGCGACGCCCACAGCCCGACCACCAATGGGTGTTGGATGGAAAGAAGTTCGGGCGGCAGCGCTATGCCCGGAACGACCGGAACGTTCGCTGCGCAGACCCCGCGAATTGCCAGATACACGCATGTCGGTGTCTTCGAGGTCCGGCTTGCTCCTACGAGCACGACTTCGGCCTTTTCCAGAAACCCCAACGCCTGCCCGTCATCGTGAGCGATCGCAAAATTCAGCGCTTCGATGCGGTGGAGATAGCGTTGATCCACCTCGTGCTGACCGCCGGGCCGATGCGTTTCCGCGGCGCCGAGATACTGACGCATCATCGCTATCGGTCCGTCCAAGATTCCCTGGCAAGGAATGCCGAGCTGTGCACATTGGGCTTCGAGAATTCTACGCAACTTTGGATTGACCAGCGTAAAGAACACCAGACCGGGCTGCGCCCGGATATGATCGATGACGCGCTCGAGTTGTCTTTCGCTGCGCACCAGCGCGTAAAAATGCTCCTGAACCAGGACGCCCTCGAATTGCGCGCTTGCCGCTTTCGCGACGGCATTGAGCGTCTCGCCGGTCGCGTCCGATACCAGGTGCAGGTGATATTCCTTGCCGTTTTCCACACTCATCCCCACTTGGCCTGATATCGCCTCCGATCTTTCCATTCGACCGGCGGCTGTCCACAATCATTCACACGGTAGCGTAATCCATCAACCTGGTTGTCCCTTGCAGGTTTGCGCGAACCTGCTTGAGTCTCAACCGGTTGCAGCCTACACAACCGCATTATCCACCAATTCACATCCCCATCATCACCACCATCACTCTAAAGGAGTCTTTTTGTTTTGGGAGAAAGACGAAGTGGAGGGCTGTTTACGGTTCTGAAGAGAACCGTGCTGCGTCCGCCGCCGATCTGGCTCATGCGGCAGGCTGGAAGGTATCTCCCGGAGTATCGCGAGGCGCGGGCGAAGGCCGGATCGTTCTGGAATCTGTGCATGACGCCGGAACGGGCCGCGGAAGTGACTATGCAGCCCGTCAGGCGTTTTGGGCTGGATGCTGCCATTCTCTTCTCCGACATTTTGCTTGTGCCATTCGCGCTCGGCCGGCAGGTCTCATTCAACGAGGGCGAAGGCCCGCGCCTCGAGAAAACGATTTCGAGTGACGAATTGCGAACGGACGTCGCGGAGTGGGAGGAGAGGCTGGCGCCGGTATACGACGCGCTACAACTCGTTGACAGCGAGTTGGACGCGGGGACGGACCTGTTGGGGTTTGCCGGGGGAGCTTGGACGCTTGCGGCCTATATGTGCGAAGGGCGGGGTTCGGTCGACCAGCGCGCAGCAAAACTTTGGGGATACCGCGACCCGGCGGGGTTTGTGAGATTTCTGGATCGTATTGCAAGCTGTGTCGCGCATCACCTTGTCCGGCAGACGCAGGCGGGTGCGACTGTCGTGCAAATTTTCGATAGCTCCGCCGGCGGACTCTCCGAACAGGCGTTCGCCGAGTGGGTGATCGCACCGACGAGGCGCATCGTGGAGCATGTGCGCGAAGCAAATGACGCGGTCAAGATCATTGGCTTTCCTCGCGGTGCAACCCTTCAAGAATACGAGCGCTATGCCGAAGAAACGAATATGGACGGCGTGTGTCTCGATCCGGCCATTTCGCTCGACGAGGCGGCGAAGAATCTGGGGAAGCTTGCGGCACTCGAGGGCAATCTCGATCCGATCGCGTTGCTAGCGGGCGGCTCCGCAATGTCGGGCGCAATCGAGCGCATGCTAGGGGCAACAGCCGCCACGCCGTTCATTGCAAACCTCGGCCATGGCGTGTTGCCCGAAACGCCCGTTGAACACGTTGCCCAATTCGTTGAACAGGTGCGGAGGCCGCGTTGAAGCTGGCCGTTGTGCTGTTCAATCTGGGCGGCCCTGACTCTCTGGATGCCGTCGAACCATTTCTCGGGAATCTGTTCGCCGATTCGGCGATCTTGCCGTTTCCGGCGTGGATTCGCGTACCGCTGGCGAAGTTCATCGCGAGACGGCGGGCGCCGGTGGCGCGGTCCATCTTCTCCAAAATCGGGGGAAGGTCGCCGCTTCTCGAGGAAACGAACGCTCAGGCGAACGCGCTGGAGGGCGAGCTCGCCGGACGCGGCGTTGCGGCAAAAGTGTTCGTCGCCATGCGCGCCTGGAATCCGATGAGTGAGGAAACGGCCGCGGCGGTTTTGGCTTTCGCTCCCGACGTGGTGGTGTTGGTGCCGCTCTATCCACAGTTCTCGACGACGACGAGCGCTTCCTCTCTGGTGGCGTGGCACGCCGCTGCCGCCGCCGCCGGACTTCTCGCCGCGCATAGGCGGGTTTGCTGCTATCCCTGGAATGAGGGGTTCATCGCAGCCTTGGCGGCCAGGGTACGTGAGTGCCTGTCGCTCCGAAAATCCGGGCTAGACTACCGCGTATTGTTTTCTGCGCACGGCTTGCCGCAGCGCATCGTGGAGTGGGGCGATCCATATGCGTGGCAGGTGGAACGCACGGTCGGCGCACTCGTGCGCGAGCTTGGGGACAAGGGACTCGACTGGCGGATTTCGTATCAGTCGCGGGTGGGTCCGCTCAAATGGCTCGAGCCCGCGACGGATGCGGAGATTCGGCGCGCCGGGACCGAGGGAAGGGGTGTGATCGTGGTGCCGATTGCCTTTGTCTCGGAACATTCCGAAACCCTGGTTGAGCTCGACATCGATTATGCACATCTTGCGCGCGATGCCGGCGCACCCGACTATCTGCGCGCGGCTACCGTCGGATCGAGTGTGGAATTCATTCGAGGACTGGGCGATCTCGTCTTGCGGGCCGTTGGATCCTCAGTGCCGGTAACCTGCGGAGCGGGACGGATTTGCCCGCCCAACTTGGCGCGGTGCGGCATGAGTGGGGCGCCGCCGTGAGGGCTCTGTTCGAATCGACGGAATTTTACCTCTGGGTAAAGGCGCTTCACGTCATCGCTATCATCGCCTGGATGTCGGGAATGCTCTACCTGCCACGGCTGTTCGTGTATCATTGCGAAACACGGCCGGGGTCTGTGGATTCGGAACGCTTCAAGCGCATGGAGCGGCGCCTCTTACGCGCCATCATCAATCCGGCGATGATTGCGGTGTGGATTCTGGGGCTGACACTCAGCTTTCTTCCGGCGACGGACGCCTGGCACCAGAACTGGTTTCACATAAAATTCGCGCTCGTGATTGCGATGAGCGGAGTCCACGGCCTCTATGCGCGCTGGACCAAGGCCTTTGCGGCGGATGCGAACGCGCATTCGGCCCGCTTTTACCGCGTTTGGAATGAAGTGCCGACGGCGCTGCTCGTCCTTATCGTCGTCCTGGCGGTCGTTAAGCCTTTCTGAACGCAATTCCCGCAGGCTGAAAAGAAAGGGCATTTGCAACGGCACGAATTCCCGGTATAAGGCGTTAGTTCCCCATTCACGCCGCTGGGCAGCACGCGCAAGATAGCGCGAGGTTCAACCCGGTAGAGACCGGCGCGGCGCGCCACCAGACTTCCGCTAAAATTTGCCAATGCGGCGGACCAACTCCCCAAAGGCTTCTGTTTCAGGTGCTATCCCCATGACAGTGCAATCCGGCCTGCAGGCCATGAAGCTGCAGGATTTGAAGGCCAAATCCCCCACCGACCTTCTTGCCTTTGCCGAAGACCTTGAGATCGAGAACGCATCGGCCATGCGCAAGCAGGACATGCTGTTTGCGATTCTGAAGGAGCTCGCCGACCGCAATGTGGAGATCACCGGCGGCGGCGTGCTGGAGACGCTGCAGGACGGTTTTGGCTTCCTGCGCTCTCCCGAATCGAACTATCTTGCAGGCCCGGACGACATCTACGTTTCTCCCTCGCAGATCCGCCGGTTCGGCCTGCGAACAGGGGACACCGTCGACGGTCCCATCCGCAGCCCCAAGGACGGGGAGCGCTATTTCGCGCTGCTCAAGGTTTCCACGATCAATTTCGAAGACCCGGAAAAGACCAAGCACAAGGTCCATTTCGACAACCTGACGCCGCTTTATCCGACGAAGTGGCTCAACATGGAAATCGAGGATCCGACCATCAAGGACAAGACCGGCCGGGTCATCGACATCGTTTCACCGCAGGGCAAGGGTCAGCGCGCGCTGATCACCGCACAGCCACGCACCGGCAAGACCGTGATCCTGCAGAACATCGCCCGCGCGATCGCCGCCAATCATCCGGAATGCTATTTGATCGTGCTTCTGATCGATGAGCGGCCGGAAGAAGTCACCGACATGCAGCGCTCGGTAAAGGGCGAGGTCGTTTCCTCGACCTTCGACGAGCCGGCCTCGCGTCACGTCCAGGTCGCCGAAATGGTGATCGAGAAGGCCAAGCGGCTTGTGGAGCACAAACGGGACGTGGTGATCCTGCTCGATTCGATCACACGGCTCGGCCGCGCCTACAACACCGTCGTCCCTTCCTCGGGCAAGGTTCTGACCGGCGGCGTCGATGCGAACGCGCTGCAGCGCCCCAAACGCTTCTTCGGCGCCGCCCGCAATATCGAGGAAGGCGGTTCGCTGACGATCATCGCCACCGCGCTGATCGATACGGGCAGCCGCATGGACGAAGTGATTTTCGAGGAGTTCAAGGGCACCGGCAATTCGGAAATCATCCTCGACCGCAAGGTGGCGGACAAGCGCGTGTTCCCGGCCATCGACATCCTGCGCTCGGGCACGCGCAAGGACGAGCTGCTGATCGACAAGGGCATGCTCGCCAAGATGTATGTGCTGCGCCGCATACTCGCGCCCATGGGCACGATCGACGCCATCGAATTCCTGCTCGACAAGCTGCGTAATTCGAAGACGAACTCTGATTTCTTCGACAGCATGAATACGTAGTCCCCTACGGGACCAGCACCGTCGCACCGGTGGTCGCGCGGGAGTGGAGCGCTTCGTGCGCTTGGCGCGCTTCGGCGAGCGAGAATCGCTGGTGGATTGCGATTTTCACCGCACCCGATTCAATCACTGCAAACAGATCGTCCGCCGTTTCCTGCAATTCCTGCGCGTCGCGGATATAGTGAAAGAGCGTCGGCCGCGTGAGATAGAGCGAGCCTTTGGCGCTCAGCATTCCCGTCTCGAAGGGCGGCACCGCGCCGCTCGAATTGCCGAAACTGACCATCATGCCCCGCACGGCGAGACAATCGAGCGAGCCCGTGAACGTATCCTTGCCGATGGAATCGTAAACGACCGGCACGCCCGCGCCGCCGGTAGTCTCGCGGACGCGCCGGCTCCAGTCTTCCTTGCGCGTATTGAGCACATGGGCGCAGCCATTGGCTTTGGCGAGCTCCGCCTTGTCGTCCGCGCCGACCGTGCCGATGACCGTGGCCCCGAGATGCATCGCCCATTGGCAGGCGATGAGACCCACGCCGCCGGCCGCGGCATGAAACAGGATCGTCTGGCCGCGCTGCACCACAAAGGTGCGCCTCAACAAATATTGCGCGGTCATGCCTTTCAGCAGACACGCCGCTGCAACTTCGTCGCTGACGCCGGGCGGAATTTTCACGATGCGGTCGGCCGGAACATTGTTGGCTTCCGCATAGGCGCCGAGCGGTCCCGTACAGTAGGCGACGCGATCGCCTTCGCGCAGAGTCGCAACTCCGTCACCGATCGCTTCGACGATTCCCGCGCCCTCGAGTCCGATGCCGGACGGCAACGAAACCGGGTAAAGCCCAGAGCGGTGGTAGGTATCGATGAAATTGACGCCGATCGCGGCGTGCCGCACGCGGACTTCGCCGGCGCGCGGCGGTGGCAGATCGATGTCCTCGAGGGAAAGAACTTCTGGTCCGCCGGTCTTCGCAAATCGAATCGCTTTCATCACCTCACCTTGA
>DASXMF010000054.1:0-21526 GCA_036495845.1 Rhizomicrobium sp. | reverse complement strand
ATCGACCTCGAAGGCCGTTCGTCGCTCGCCGACGCGATCGTCATCGCCAATGGGCGCTCGCAGCGTCATGTCAGCGCGATCGCCGAGCACCTGGCGCGTCGCCTGAAGGATGCGGGTTACGGCACAAGGCCGGTCGATGGCCTGCAATCCGGCGATTGGGTGCTGGTCGATGCGGGCGACGTCATCGTGCATATCTTTCGTCCGGAGGTTCGAGCCTATTACGATCTCGAGGGCATGTGGTCGGTGGCTGAACCCGGCCGCGCCGCTGCGAACTGACCGCACACATCGAACGGCCAAAACGCTTGGCACACTTAACCTTCGTGTTAGCGCGAGCTTTGATCGAATCGAGTCACTGTGCGCACTTAACCTCCCCCTTGCGGGGAGGTCGAAAAACGCACTTGGCGTTTTTCGGGTGGGGGTTTGTTTGCTGCGAATATCACCCCCACCCGAAATCACGCCGCCGCTGTCGCGCCGGCCTGATTTCGACCTCCCCACAAGGGGGAGGTAAGATCAAAGGACAGATTTCTCCCTCGAGTGCGAGCCCAGCCGTGCATCGATATGAACAAGGTTTGCGTTAGCTCAGATGCGGATCGCCATTCTCGCAGCAGGTCTGGCGCGCGGCACGCCGCAGAATTCTCTTGTGGAGGAATATCTGACGCGGGCGCGGTCCATCGGCCGCCAGCAGGGCGTCGTTTCGCTCTCGGTCGAGGAAATCGCGGTGTCCAAGCTCAGGGAAGCGCGGGCGCGGATCGTCGAGGAGGGCGAGAAGCTCGCAGGCCGCATTCCGCAGGGCGCGCACATCATCGCGCTCGATGCACGCGGCAAGGGGCTTACAAGCGAAGCGTTCGCCGAGATGCTCGGCGCCATGCGCGATGCGGGCGCACGCGATCTCGCCTTTTTGATCGGCGGTCCCGACGGGCTCGATCTTGGGTCCGCCGTCAAGCCCGGACGCAGTCTCGCCTTCGGACCGCAAACCTGGCCGCATCTTCTGGTCCGCGTGATGCTGGCCGAGCAGATCTATCGCGCATTGACCATACTGGCCGGGCATCCCTACCACCGTAGCTGAGTGCGCTGATCGCGGCCGATCCTCGAATTCGCGCAGAGAAATCCATTTGCTGCGTCCACGGGCCGCCTGTATAACCCCGCGCGCTCGACGATGGGCCAGGTCATATCAGGGGAGTACCCATGGGTATCGAACTTCCGCCCGCCTACCGGCCGTCGGAGAGCGAAGCTTTCATGAACGAGCGGCAGCGCGAATATTTTCGCCGCAAATTGCTGCGCTGGAAGGATGAGATTCTGCGCGAGAGCCGCGAAACGATCCAGAATCTCCAAGCCGAAACGGTACCCAATGCCGATCTCGCCGACCGCGCTGCCACGGAGGCCGAACGGCAGCTCGAACTGCGCACCCGCGACCGGCAGCGCAAGCTGATCGCCAAGATCGACTCCGCGCTCAGGCGCCTCGAAGACGGTTCATACGGATTTTGCGAGGAGACCGGCGAGCCGATTTCGCTGAAGCGCCTCGACGCGCGCCCTATCGCCACGCTGTCCATCGAGGCGCAGGAACGACACGAACGCCGCGAGCGCGTCTATCGCGACGATTGACGGTTCGGCAGGCTCACTATGAGGAATGAAACAACGCCCTCATCCTGAGCTTGTCGAAGGATCACGCTTCGCCGAGATAGGCCGTCTCCCCATGAAGGGCCGCGTCAAGGCCGCTCACTTCGGCGGCCTGGTCGACCTTGACCGGCGTGACTTTGTCGATCAGCCACAGCATCGCGTAGGTGAAGCAAAACGCCCAGACGGAAGACAGGGCGACGGCGGCAAGCTGTTTCAGGAAGAATGTGCTGTTGCCGGCCATGAGCCCGTCTGCGCTATGCGCATTGAACGCCGTCGTCGCGAAGACGCCGAGAAGAACGATCCCAAGCGCTCCGCCCACGCCGTGCACGCCCCAAACGTCGAGCGCATCGTCCCAGCGGAGCCGGTTCTTGAGCGCAACCGCGAAGTAGCAGACTGCGCCCGATACGATACCGATGATCACGGCGGAAAGCGGCGAGACGTAGCCGGCCGCCGGCGTGATGGTGGCAAGGCCCGCGACGGCACCTGTGAGCAGTCCGACGAAAGTGGGCCGCTTCTCCAGCCACCAGCCGACGGCCATCCAGGTGATCGCCGCAAAGGACGCGGCCACGTCGGTGTTCAGAAACGCCACCGCAGTCACGGAATCGACCTGGAATTCGCTGCCGGCGTTGAAGCCATACCAGCCGAACCAGAGCAGGCCCGTGCCCAGCGCCACGAGCGGAACGCTATGCGCACCGGTGTCAACCACGTGGCGGCGGCCGACATAGAGGACCGACGCAAGCGCGGCCAGGCCTGCGGTGTTGTGCACGACGATGCCGCCCGCGAAATCGAGCGCGCCCCATTTCTGCAGCAGGCCCCCGCCCCACAGCATGTGCACAAACGGGAAATAGACGAACAGCAGCCACAGTGTGAGAAATGCCATGTAGGCTTTAAAGGTCACGCGGTTGGCGAACGCTCCGGTGATCAGTGCCGGCGTGATGATCGCGAACATCATCTGATAGGCGACGTGGACGAGGAGCGGAATTCCGGGAGTGGGCGACGGCGTAGCCAGAGTCACGCCACGCAGGAACGCCATGTCGAGATTGCCGATGACGCCGCCGGCGCCACCCGAAAAACACAGGGAATAGCCCACCACGTACCAGAGCACGGTCGTCCAGCCCATCGAGACGAACGACTGCATCATGATGGCGAGCACGTTGCGGCGGCTGACGAGGCCGCCGTAAAAGAAAGCAAGTCCCGGCGTCATCAGCATGACGAGGCTGCTGCAAAGCAGCATAAATCCCGTGTTGCCCGTATCGATATGCGGCATGGTTTCCCCCTGCGTCGCTCCGTTGAACAGGTCGGCTCGTATGGCCAGGAGCTATCGCGGCGATTCTAGTGCAGGCCGCGCTGCCGCGCCATGGCCTCCTGCAAGGCGGGAGAATTGTCGAAGCGCCGGAATCTAGTAGATTGTCGTCCGTCCAATTCTTGTCGCGCTCAAAGAGGAGGAATCGTAGTGAGGGGAATTCTCGGCTGTGCGGTGATTTGCGCGCTCCTTGGGACGCCTGCCTTTGCGGGCAATGCGCCGGCCTGGCGCGGCGACGCCGCGAACGCGCAGCATACGGCCAGAGCCCCGGCAGCCGGCCAGGCTCTGGCCAATTTTCATTGGCACATGGCCGTCGATCTGATGCCGCCGGCGCATCTTCACGGCGCGCCCGGCGGAGAGATTCTGATCCACTACGCCTCGCCCATGATTACGGCGAAGAACACGGTTCTCATGCCTGTAAAGACGGGTTCGACCGGCGCATTCGAAATCGATGCGGTGAAGGGCGCAACCGGAAAGAGGTTCTGGAAGCAGGCCACGGACTATCTGCTGCCGCCCTATGATTGGCTTCCTCCCCTGCCGGCCCATCTGACGAAGCAGAACAGGCTGTATTTCGCGGGCGCCGGGGGCACGGTCTATTTCCGCGACACGCCCGATGCAAAAACCGGCAACAGCGGACAGCTCGCCTTCTATGGCGTTGCGAAATATCAAAAGAACAAGACCGCGTTCAACGAGAACGTGATGATCGACACACCCATCACCGCGGACGATTCGGGCAACATCTATTTCGGCTTTGTCGTGCTCGGTTCGAATCCGCTCAAGCTCAAGAGCGGCGTTGCCAGGATGGATTCGAACGGAAACGGCACTTGGATCAGCGCAGGCGACGCGGCGCTGGATCCGCGCATCACGCAGGTCGCGATGAATTGCGCGCCGGCCATCTCCGCCGACGGATCGACCATCTACATCGCGGTCAGCGACGGGAGCACCGGTTATCTTGTGGGACTCGATTCCGCGACGCTCGCGCCCAAATACCGCGCGCAGCTGCTGGACCCCGTCAACAAGCAGGGCGCGGGAATCAGCGACGATTCTTCCGCTTCACCCACGATCGGCCCTGACGGTCAGGTCTTCTACGGGGTGCTCGAAGCCGCTCAGCACAATTGCCGCGGCTGGATGCTGCAATACTCGCCCGATCTTTCGACGGAAGGCGCGCCGGGTTCGTTCGGCTGGGACGATACCGTCTCGATCGTGCCGCAGAAGGATACCGTTCCGGGAAGGTCGTCCTATTACCTGATGTCGAAGTACAACAATTATATCGGCTGCGGCAGTGGCGACGGACACAATCAGATCGCCATCCTCGATCCAAGGAAAACACAACTGGATCATTACAGCACCGCGACTGTCATGAAGGAGGTCGAGACGATTCTCGATCCGCACCAGGTGCCCGGCGAACAGAACGGAGCGGTGTACGAGTGGTGCATCAACACGGCCGTTGTGGACCGCGACAACAAATCGGTCATCGCCGATGCGGAAGACGGCTGGTCGTATCGCTGGGATCTCACCACCAACAGGTTCAGTCAGATGCTCAATTTGAACGCGCCGATCGGCGAGGCCTATACGCCGACGCTGATCGGACCCGACGGCACGGTCTACGCGATCAATGACGCGACGCTCTACGCAATGGGGAATTAGGCGCCGTTGCCTCAATTGCGATGGTCGCGCTGGCCCCCTCCGGCGCTTCGCGCCACCTCCCCCACGCAAGCGCGGGGAGGAAAAAGTGAGCGATGCGCCCGAGAGACTTTCCTCCCCTGCGCGCTTGCGCTTGGGGGAGGTGCCGAGCCCGGCTCGCAGCCGGGCGAAGCGGAGGGGGCGTGTGCGGCACACTTTGATCGCCTCGCGCGCCCGCGCCCCGCGACTCAGCGCGGTTTTCCGTGCCTCATAAGCCTGTTGTAGATCGCAACGTACGCTCCATAAAACACGGAGAAGCCAGCGTACACGAGCAGCCCAAACTTTAGCGTGTGGATGTAGTCCGGGCTGTAGAGCGACCGAATTCCATAAAGGAATGCCGTGGCAACGCTGAAGGCTGCAAACAGGACAGCGAATATCAGAAGAATCTTCAGGAACTCGATGAGCATGCCTCGCAGCATGTCTCATCGCCCCCGGCTGCCGAACGTCTTGGGTGTGTTGGGTCGTCCGGCACGCTGAAGCCTTCGACGTGGGCGCGGGGTGTCCCGCTCGCTTCCTGCGCGCGATGAGGGGGAAATCTCTGTCGATCGGGTGCGCATCGCGTCATCAACCGCGACGTCCACCTGCGACTGGCGCGCGAAGGGATCGTCGGCGATAGCGAGCTCTGTCGCCTGCAGGCGCTTGATTTCGTCGCGCAGCCTGGCCGCGGTCTCGAATTCGAGATCGGCGGCTGCCTCGCGCATCTGCTTTTCGAGGCCCGCGATGTGGGCGCGGATGTTGTGGCCGATGAAGGCGCGGCCCTCCTCGGCGACACCCGCATCGACAGTGACGTGATCGCGCTCGTAGATCGAGCCCATGATATCGCCGATGCTTTTGCGGATGCTCGCGGGAGTGATGCCGTTGGACAGATTGAACGCCGACTGCTTCTCCCGGCGGCGCGATGTCTCCGCCATCGCGCGTTCCATTGAGCCGGTGATCTTGTCGGCATAGAGGATCACTTTCCCGTCCACATTGCGCGCCGCGCGGCCGATGGTCTGGATCAGCGAAGTCTCGCTGCGCAGGAATCCCTCCTTGTCGGCGTCAAGGATGGCGACGAGCGCGCATTCGGGAATGTCGAGGCCCTCGCGCAGAAGATTGATGCCGACCAGGACATCGAAGGCGCCGAGCCGCAGATCGCGGATGATTTCGATCCGTTCCAGCGTCTCCACATCGGAATGCATGTAGCGCACGCGGATGCCCTGCTCGTGCATGTACTCCGTCAAGTCCTCTGCCATCTTCTTGGTTAGCGTCGTGACGAGCGCCCGATAGCCGCGAGCGGCCACAAGGCGGCATTCGGCGATCAGATCGTCCACCTGGTGCTCGACGGGCCGCACCTCGACCGGAGGATCGATGAGGCCCGTCGGCCGGATCACCTGCTCGGCAAACACTCCCCTCGTCCGCTCGAGCTCCCACGATCCCGGTGTCGCCGAGACGTAGATGGTCTGCGGTCGCATCGCGTCCCATTCCTCAAATTTGAGCGGCCGGTTGTCGATGCAGGAGGGCAGGCGGAAGCCGTATTCGGCGAGCGTCGCCTTGCGGCGATAGTCGCCGCGGTACATTCCGCCGATCTGCGGCACGGTGACATGACTTTCGTCGACGAACACGATCGCCTCGTCGGGGAGATATTCGAACAGGGTGGGCGGCGGTTCACCGGGCTTTCGCCCCGTAAGCCAACGCGAATAATTCTCGATGCCCGCGCAGGAGCCCGTTGCCTCGATCATTTCCAGATCGAACTGCGTGCGTTGCTCGAGACGCTGGGCCTCGAGTAATTTGCCGTTCGCGCGATACCATTCGAGCCGTTCGATCAGCTCCTGCTTGATGCCTTTCATCGCCTGGGCGAGCGTCGGCCGCGGCGTCACATAGTGCGAATTCGCGTAAATCTTGATGGCGTCGAGTGTGCCTGCGGAGCGCCCGGTCAGGGGATCGAATTCACTGATCGTTTCGATCTCGTCGCCGAACAGCTCGATGCGCCAGGCGCGATCTTCGTAGTGGGCGGGAAAGAGGTCGAGCGTGTCGCCACGGGCGCGAAAGGCGCCGCGCACGAAATTCTCGTCGTTGCGCCGGTATTGCAGCGCCGACAATTGCCGCATTACGTCGGTGCGGTCGATTCGCTGCCCGCGCTTCAACGTCACCGTCATCCCCGAATAGGTCTCCACCGAGCCGATGCCGTAGATGCAGGAGACGGAGGCGACGATGATCACGTCGTCGCGTTCGAGGATCGCGCGCGTCGCGGAGTGGCGCATGCGGTCGATCTCTTCGTTGATCGAGGAATCCTTTTCGATATAGGTGTCGGTCCGCGGGATATAGGCTTCCGGCTGGTAGTAGTCGTAATAGGAGACGAAATACTCGACTGCATTTTCCGGGAAAAAATTCTTCATCTCGGCGAACAATTGCGCGGCGAGCGTCTTGTTGGGCGCCAGGATGAGGGCCGGCCGCTGCAGCGCTTCGATGACCTTCGCCATGGTGAAGGTCTTGCCCGATCCCGTGACGCCGAGCAGGACCTGGTCGCGTTCGCCGCTGTTCGGCGTCGGCCCCAGTCCCTCAACCAGATCTCGAATCGCCGTTGGCTGATCGCCCGCGGGCTCGTACGAACTGACGAGTCGGAAACGCTTTCCGCCTTCGGATTTCTCGGGACGCGCCGGCCGATGCGGCACAAAGGCCGCGACTTCCGCACCGCTCATGGGTGGAATTGCGAGGTCCCGGAAGCTTGCCGGAGCCTCCGAGACCCCGCGGGGAATCATGCCGTTATTGTGCGCCATGGAGCGCAATATAGGAGTTGCCGCCCCTGCGTTCCAACTCGCGATATTGCTCCGCCCGGCGGCGCTCAGAGGGTCGTCAGATCGCGCCGCAGAGGCGATGCAGCAGAGTTTCGCACCCCATTGTCGAGTATCTGCGATGCGCCGACCGGACGTCCGTAAAACCGGGCGTTCCAGTCGTCTTTCGGGGCAAGTACCGAACCCTCCAGCGTCAGCCCGCCATAGGCCCCCTTGGATGAGGCCCATACGACGATGTCGCCGGTGAGATTGGTGCTGGTCGCGCCTTGCGCATTTGCACCAAGCGTGATGACGGTCAGTCCCGCTTCGCCGCCGAACTTGAACTTGCTCTGCTCGAGCGCGCGCAGCGCGCGATCGCTCATGACGAACATCACAAGCTGCGCCGACTCCAGTCCGATCTGCAGACCGAAGGAGGCCGAGCCGATGGTGTAGAAAGCCGGCGGGCTCCAGCCTCGCGCGGTTCTCGCCAGCATCACGCCATCTCCCCCTTCGCCGCCGAAGATGAAACCACCTTTGACGAGTTGCGGCACGATCAGAACGGCGCGGGCGCGCCGCAGAAGATCCCGGGACGGACCGAACGTTGCGTCCCGCTTCATGTTGTCCACGGTCGCCTCCGAACTGTTGAGAAGCGACATCTGATCTGCTTTGGCCGGCGCGCCCGCCGCGGAGAAGGCGAGTGTGCCAGCCGCCACGGCGAGCGCCGCCAGCATTCCAGGAATTCTGTGCATGGAAGATTCCTCCTCAAAACGCACGCGAGGCCGAAGGCTCGTGCCTTGAGGTAACGCGTCACGCAGGGGGTCGGTTGCCCTTTGCTAAGTCAGGCTGCCGCCGAGGGCCGCGCCTTCACCCGCGAAAACCACGAGCTCACATTGGCATTGGCGGCATCCAGAGGCTGGCCGACACCTGCCGCGAAGTCGAGAAAACAGAAGAGCAGAATGTCGGCCAGCGTAAATCGCGCGCCGCAAACGAACTCCCGTCCTCCGATCTGCCGGTCCAGCCAGGCCAGCCGGTCGCGCGCGATGCGCTTCAGGCCGTCGGATGCCTCCGGAACGGTCACGATGCGGTCCTTGAACAGGCGCAAACCCTCGCCGAAACGGAATCCGTTGGCCGTGGGCTCGCAGATGTTGAGATCAATTCTGCGCGTCCACATGCGGCAATCCGCCTTTTCGCGCGGGTTGGAGCCGATCAGCGCGGGAGCTGGATGCGTGTCTTCCAGATATTCGCAGATAGGGATGATTTCGCAGATCGCCGATCCGTCGTCGAGTTCGAGAGCCGGCATTTGGCCGTGCGGGTTGACACGAATATAGGGTTCGCGCCGGTTTTCGCCCTTCAGCAGATCGATCTCTTCGACAGGCACCTGCAGCGCCTTTTCCGCCAGGAACATCCGCACGACGTGGGGATTCGGGCCGATGGAATTATAGAGCCTCATGCTTCGAACCCCCGCGCGAATGCTAACGGAAGGTTAGGCACGTCATGATCAAATTGCCATTGCAATTTTTAGGCTCCGCACCCAGTTTGCCGTCAGGATGCCCTACGTCGAGATGAAGAAATTTCTGATACTGTCCGGCGGGTGGACCGTCACCATCGTGGGCGCGCTGCTCACCCCGATTCCTTTGCCCCTTCCTTTCCCGCTCGGAATCATGATGTTTCTGGTGGGCTGCGCCATCCTCACAACGCACTCCAAGGCGTTTCGGCGGCTGGTGCAGTACCTGCGGCACCATAATGGCTGGCTGTCCCGCGGGCTCGAGTTTCTCACGCGCCGCGCACCCAAGCGGGTCAAGACCATGGAAGAAGTGACGCGGCCGCTCGCTTTCGGAAGGCAGGAGCGTATGCGGGCGCGGCGCGGCGGCGAGACGGCCTGATATTTTCGTGTCGATTCCGTTCGACCGCAGTTTCGATGCGCCTTACAGCGAATGCCTGCAGGTCGGACCTCTGATCCAACGCGTGCTGGCGCCCAATCCAGGTCCATTCACGTTTCGTGGAACCGGCGTCTACATCGTGGGCGCGCGCGATGTGGCGGTGATCGATCCGGGTCCGGACATCCCGGCTCATGTGGAAGCGCTGAAGCGCGCGCTTTCGGGCCGGCGCGTGTCGCACATTCTCCTGACGCACGCGCACAACGACCATTCGCCTGCAGCGGCGCCCCTCAAGGAATGGTGCGGCGCAAAGACCTACGCCTTCGGTCCGCACGGTTCGAACGTTGAGGATAAGGGAATCAAGATCGAGGAAGGCGGAGACCGCGCCTTTATGCCCGATATCCGGGTGAGAGACGGCGATACCCTCGAAGGCGACGACTTTTCCATCGAATGTGTTTTCACCCCCGGCCATACTTCGAATCACATGTGCTACGCGCTTGAGCGCGAAAGTGCGCTTTTTACGGGCGATCACGTGATGGGCTGGTCAACGACCGTCGTTGCTCCGCCCGACGGGGACATGGCTGCCTATCGCGCGAGTCTTGAGAAGCTGCTTTGCCGCGACGACCGCGTCCTGTGGCCGACGCATGGAGGCCCCATCCGCGATCCGAAGCCATTTCTGCATGCCTATCTCGATCACCGGGCGGAGCGCGAAGCGCAAATCCTGGCCTGCCTGAGGGATGGCGTGCGACTCATTCCCGACATCGTCGCGCGACTCTATGCAGACGTGGACAAGCGCTTGCATCCCGCCGCCGCGCGTTCGGTTTTGGCGCATTTGATCCAGATGGAAAGCGATGGCCGCGTCAGGCGCGAAGGGGACGTTTACGGTCTCGTGCGATAACGAGAGCTTGTTCCAATCAGATCGATGCTGCATGCCCCTCAGGTGGCAGCGAGTTCTTTCAGATAGGCCCGGATGCGCGCGGCGTTCTTGCCGAGGTCCGATGTGCCGACGCGGCTTTTGGAGCGGATATCGAGCCGGGCGCCGATACCGGCGGGCCGCACGCGGATGACGATATCGAAAGTGAGGCCGAAAAGCGCCGTGGTGTCGGTCGCTTCGATGCGCCCGCCCTGGGCGTCGGGCGCAATCGAAACGATGTCCCAATTCATTGCTTGCGCCGCGGACAGGGCGCGATGGAAAAGCTTTGCAGGTGTGGTGCCGAGCAGAGATACCGATTTTATGTCGCCGTAGTATAGCTTCTGCAGACTCTCTGTCGTGTAGGTCCGGCCCTGGAAACTGACCGGTTTCGGTCCGTCATAGTCGGGCGACGTTGTCGCCCCCCTGCGGTTGTCGCGAAGTGCAACGAATTCGGGCGCATGCTCGGTATCGGTCGAGATGTCGTGAATGGGCGGAATCGCATGTTCGATCCGCACCAGATAGAGATCGCGAAGCGGTATCCACAGAAGGGCAATCGAACCCAGCAATCCGATCAGGCCGAAGCGCGCGCCGTCCGCCGACCCCCGCAATACAGCGCCGAGCAGCCACACAAGGCCGAGCCCGAGCCCTGCGAGTCCCGCATAGATGCAGAAAGGGAAAACCGTCAGGAGGCCGACATGATAGTTCCAGAGATGGGCGCGCGTGCCGAATCCCGCTGCCAACGCGATTGCCACAGAGACAAGCATCGCGGCGAAAGACAGCCTCGCCACCAGATTCGAGAATCGCATCCCCTCCCCCTGCAAGCCGCTAGTGTCCCGATTCCGAAATTCGCATGATCTCTATATCGAGTTCCGGGCGAATTTCGGAATCGTAAGTACACTAGCGCCCGATTTAACCGGGATTACGTTTGCCGTAGCGTTCGCGCAGAACGGTCTTCTGGATTTTGCCTGTCGCGGTGTGCGGAATTTCGTTCACGAAGATTGCGTCGTCGGGCATCCACCACTTGGCGATCTTGCCTTCGAGATATTGCAACAATTCCGCGCTGGTGATCGTTTGGCCTGGTTTGAGCACGACAATCAGCAAGGGCCGCTCGTCCCATTTGGGATGGGGAATGCCGATCACCGCGGCTTCAGCGACCGCGTTGTGGCCCACTGCGATATTCTCGATCTCGATCGAGGAGATCCATTCGCCTCCCGATTTTATGACGTCCTTGGCGCGGTCGGTGATGGTCATGTATCCGTCGGCGCCAAGCGTCGCCACGTCTCCCGTGTCGAACCACCCGCTGTCGTCGAACGCGTCCTGACCCTCGCCGCGGAAATAGCCTTTGGCGACCGCCGGTCCCCGCACCTTGAGTCGCCCGAACGCCTCGCCATTGCGGGGCAGCTCCCTGTCCGAGTCATCGACAATCTTCATCTCTACACCGAACAACGGATGGCCCTGCTTGAGCTTGTGGGCGATCTGTTCCTCCCGCGAAAGTTCGCTTGCTGCAGCGGTGAGCGAACCCAGCGTGCCGAGCGGACTCATCTCCGTCATGCCCCAGGCATGGACGACATCGACGTCGTATCTGGTCTCAAACCTTTCGATGATGGCCCGCGGGCAGGCCGAGCCGCCAATCAGCACGCGTTTGAGATGGGGCAATTCCTTGCCCGTTTCTTCGAGATAATGGAGCAGGGAGAGCCAGACGGTGGGCACGGCTGCGGTAACCGTCACTCTCTCCGTTTCGAGTAGCTCATAGATGGAGGCGCCGTCGAGTTTCGGGCCGGGCATGACGAGCCTGGCGCCGGTCATCGGCGCGATGAAGGCAATCGCCCACGCATTGGCGTGATACATCGGCGCCACGGGCATGACCGTATCGGCATTGCGCAATGCCATCGCATCGGGCTGGGACGCCATAAAAGCGTGAAGAACGTTCGATCGATGGCTGTAGAGCACGCCCTTGGGAATTCCCGTCGTGCCCGATGTGTAGCAAAGACCGCAAGCCGTATGTTCGTCGAACGTTTTCCAGCTGTAGTCCTCGTCGCCGTTGGCGATGAACGCTTCATAGGCGATGACATGAGCGGAACCGGTGCCGGACAGCGCAACGAAGTGTTTCACCGTGGTGAGGCGCGGTGCGATCTCGCTGACGAGAGCGGCAAAGGTCGGGTCGAAAAACAGCACGCGGTCTTCGGCGTGGTTTGCGATGTAGACAATCTGATCGGGGAACAGGCGAGGGTTCAGCGTATGATAGACGGCACCCATTCCGGCGATGCCGTACCAGGCTTCGAGGTGCCTCCAGGTATTCGAGCCAAGGGTGGCGACGCGGTCGCCGAATCGGACGCCGATCTTTTCGAGCGCACTCGCCGTTCGTGCCGCGCGCCTGCGAATTTCGCGATAATTGGTGCGATGGATCGGACCCTCGACGCTGCGGGTCACCACTTCGCGGTCGCCATGATAAAGCGCCGCGTGGTCTAATATCTTGTGGACCAGAAGCGGCCAGTCCTGCATCAGGCCGAGCATCGAACAAGCCCCGTTTTCTGCTGCCATCATAGGAACTGGCGCCACTCCGGGCAACGTGGGACGGCCAACGCGTTGACGCCGCGCGGAGGCGGCGCGTTAATTGCGCCCGGAAAGCCGGAGCAGCCTGCAATGTCCCTCAGCAATGCCCAGATGCGCGACGTCGAATGCGTTCTTCATCCCTACACAAATCTGTTGAAGTTCCGTGAAACGGGGCCGCTCGTCATCGAGCGAGGCGAAGGCGTGCGCGTCTATGACGAACACGGGAAGGACTACATCGAGGCCCTGGCGGGATTGTGGTGCACGGCGCTGGGCTGGGGCGAGGAAGCTCTCGTGGAAGCGGCAGCAGCGCAGATGCGCAAGCTCGCGTTCGGCCATCTCTTTGCCGGCAGGAGTCACGAGCCCGCGATTGCGCTGGCGGAGAAGGTGAAGGAAATCTCGCCCTTTCCCGCTGGCAAGGTCTTCTTCGCCAATTCCGGCTCGGAAGCCAACGATACACAGATCAAGCTCTATTGGTACGCGGCCAATGCGCGGGGAGATGCCGGGCGCAAGACGATCATCAGCAGGACCAAGGCCTATCACGGCGTGACGATTGCCGCGGCGAGCCTTACGGGTCTGCCTGCGAATCACAAGAGCTTCGATCTGCCGCTCGACTTCGTACGTTTTGCGGAATGCCCGCACCATTATCGCGCCGCCGAGCCCGGCGAAGGCGAGAGGGATTTTTCACTGCGGCTCGCGAAAAGTCTCGAAACGCTGATCGAGAGAGAAGGCGCCCAATCCATCGCGGCGATGATCGTCGAACCGATCCAGGGCGCGGGCGGCGTGATCCTGCCGCCGGAAGGCTATTTCGAAGCCATAACCGAGGTGCTGAAGCGTCATGACATCCCACTCATCGACGATGAGGTGATCACAGGATTTGGACGCACCGGAAACTGGTTCGGCTGCACGACCTACGGTTTTCAGCCCGCCAGCATGACGCTCGCCAAGGCCCTCTCATCGGCCTATCTGCCGATCTCCGCCGTCGTAATCTCGCCGGAGCTGAGCTCGGCAATCGAAGAAGAGTCCGGCCGCATCGGTACTTTCGGCCATGGCTTCACCTATACGGGACATCCCGTGGCCGCCGCCGTCGCCCTGAAGACGATCGAGATCTATCAGGAGCGCGACATTGTCGGGCACGTTCGCAGGATGTCACCGCGATTCCTCGCACGGCTCAAGAAGCTCGGGGAACACCCCTTGGTGGGTGAAGCTTCGGGAACGGGACTGATCGGGGCGATCGAACTGGTTGCGGACAAGAAAAGGAAGACGAGCTTTCCCGCCGCCAATGCGGTCGGCGCGGCGGCGGCCAGATTTGCCGAGGCCGAGGGCGTGATCGTCAGGCCCATGCTCGGCGACCGCATCGCTCTGTGCCCACCGCTGGTCATCGGCGAGGCGGATATCGACGAGCTCTTCGATCGTTTCGAGCGCGGGCTCGATCGCAGCCTCGACTGGATCTGGCAGGAAGGAATGCTGACGGAACACGACTAACCCCCGGATTTGCAGGAAAATGCCGCTTTTTCCCGCCGAATCCGCATGGGAGCCTCGGCCATCGCGGATGGAGATCTCGTGAAATGCCCATTTCTGTGGGCTTTTTTATTCTCGCCGTGCCATGGGCGCTGCGAATCGTATAGGGTTCCTGCATCTGATTCGTTTTCTCGAGGGTAAACCCATGGAAAAGCCTGCCGCCGCCAAGCCCGCCGCGCCACCGAAAGCAAAAGCCGAAACCGTCTCGACGAAGCAGATCGCCGTCGAACTCGCGAAGAAGCACGATCTCTCCCACAAGGCGGCCGGCCAGATTCTCGAAGATCTCGTCGCCCAGCTGACCAAGCACCTGAAGAAAGGCGCACGGATCCGTCTAACAGGTCTCGGAATTCTCTCGGTGCGCAAAAGGGCCGCGAGGATGGGACGCAATCCCGCGACCGGAGAGCAGATCAAGATCAAGGCCAGCAAAAAAGTATCATTCCGGCCCGCCAAAGATCTCAAGGAAGCGATCTGAACCTTCTTTCCGGGGCGTAAGCGCCGGCATGGCGACGTGCGATGCATGTTGCCGTGCCGTTGCGCGACTGTAATTCACATTGTGTCATGGCGACGCGGCGCGTTTCGCGCGATGCTTGGGTTCGGGCCCGGCGAGGGCGACGGCGACCCAGTTCAGGCCGTCGATGTGCCGGCACACGATCGCCAATGCGCCGGTAATCGGTACGGCCAGAAACAGGCCTGCGATCCCCCAGATCAACCCCCAGAAGCTGAGCGACAGAATGATCCCGAGCGGACTGAGATTGAGCGTCCGTCCCAGCATGACGGTGCTCACGATATTGGCAAGAACGAAGTGCAGCGCGCCGAGCACCGCGGCGATGACCAAGAACGGCGCGAACGATCCGTATTGCAGCATCGCCATCAGCGCCGGCAACAGCACGCCGATCGCCCCGATCGTCGGAATGTAGGTGGCGATGAAGAGAACGAGCGCCCAGAAACCGGCAAAGTTGACGTGCATCGCCGCGAGCAATGCATATGTGGCGGCGGCCATCACTGCGCTCAGGAGGGTGCATACACCAAGGTAGGCCTGCACCTGGAGAGCGATGGCGTGAATTACCTCTCCCGCCGCATCGCGGCGCGAAGGATTGCGCTGCAGTCTCGCCAGTTTTCCAGGCAGGTAGCTCTGCTCGGCCAACAGAAATCCGACATACACGATCACCATGAGCAGCGTGAACAGGAACGATCCCGCCGAAGCTGCCACCTGGCCAATCACGCTCGCGACATTAGAGCCGCTCATGAGATCGCTGAAATTCGCGCCGCGGCCGAGACGCAGGAAGGCGAGCGCGGATACCCCGAGCCGTTGCAGCTTCGCGAGATACGCCGGTGCCTGGGCTGCCACCGCATCGGCCTCATTGGCGAGCACGTGCGCGATGAGATAGAGCGCCGCCGCAATCAACAACAGCGACGCTGCCCAGGCGAACATGCGCGGCAGCCGGTAACGTTCGAGGGCATCGGTGAGGGCATTGAGGATCGCCCAGGTCAGCACCGCGAATGCCAGGGGAGCGAGCAGCGGTCTGCCGAGCACGAGGATCGCGAGAATCGCCACAGTGCTTACCAGCCAGCCGGAAAGCCTTCGACCGTCGACGATCATCGCCCGTCCATTTCGCAATCAAATCCTCTTCGTTCGCGCACCCTGGAAAACCCTCTCAAAGCCGGGCGAAATCGATCGTGGCGCCGGCGTCGAGACGATCCCCGGCGGCAGGCAGCGGATATTTCAATCCGCTAGCGCAGTTGAAGAGTACGACGCGGTCGTTCGCCCCGATACGGCCCTCTTCGAGCGACTTCCGCCAGGCGGCATGCGTCGCGGCGCCCTCCGGGCAGAGAAGGAGTCCTTCGTCGCGCGCGACGCCGTCGAGACTCGCCTGGATTTCCGCATCATCGACGGCGATGGCGTATCCTCCACTTTTGCGGACGGCCGCGAGAATGAGAAAATCGCCGATTGCAGCTGGTACGCGAATTCCCGAAGCGATCGTCTGCGCGTTTTCCCATCGCGCGGCGTGCGTCTCGTTGCGCTCGAAGGCGCGCACAATCGGCGCGCAGCCCGAAGCCTGGACCGCTATCATGCGCGGCCTTGCGGAACCGATGAAGCCGATCGCCTCGAGTTCGGCGAACGCCTTCCACATCCCGATCAGTCCGGTGCCACCGCCGGTCGGATAGAAGATCGCATCGGGCAATTGCCAGCCGAGCTGTTCAGCGAGTTCGAAGCCCATCGTCTTCTTGCCTTCGATGCGATACGGCTCCTTCAGCGTCGACATGTCGAACCAGCCCGCAGCTTCGCGGCCGGCATTGACGAGCCTTCCGCACTGATCGATCAGACCGTTGACGCGATAGACCCGCGCGCCCTGAACCGCGATCTCGCGTACATTGATCTCGGGCGTATCCTCGGGGCAGAACACCGTCATGCGCATTCCCGCGCGGCTGCCATAGGCGGCGAGCGCGGCGCCGGCGTTGCCGTTGGTGGGCATCGCCAGATGCGAGAGGCCCAATTCCTTCGCCATGGAAACCGCGAGGGCGACGCCGCGCGCCTTGAACGAACCCGTCGGCAGGCGGCCCTCATCCTTGACGAGGAGCTGTCCACTGCCCGCCGCGCTGATGCGAATGAGGGGCGTGGCGCTCTCGCCGAGACTGACGATGTTGCGCGCGTGGGTGACCGGTAGCAATTCGCGATAGCGCCACAGATCCTGTGGCCGAGAGCCAAGCGCGTCCTTCGTCAAGTCTCTCTTGATTCGGTCGAGCGCATAGCGCACGAGCAGCGGCTTGCCGGCGCGCGACAATCCATGGACCTTGCCGGCCTCGTAACGTTCACCCGTTTCAGAGCATTCGAGATGGCTGACGTAGTTGGGCCGTTCCTCGACGAGATTCTCGAACTGCATTCCCCTCCCGCCTTTCTTGGTCCGATGCGTGCGTGTCAGGAATCGACGGTCGGCTCGGGGATGCCGAGGGCGGCGCGCGCGCGCGCATAGTGGCACTCCTTGAGATGCTTCCTGACCATGCGCACCGCAATCGCAGTCACCGCAATCTCGTTGGTGAAGCCGAGCACCACCACGAACTCCGGCATTACCGCAGCCGGCACCACGAACCAGGCAAGCGCTGCGAGCAGCACGCCGCGTACGCGGCCGGGAGTGGCGGGATCGATCACGCAAAAATATGCGGCGGCAAGGTCCTCTGCGAACGGTATGCGCCCCGCCAGGTTCCGCAGCTTGGTCCAGAATCCTTCGTCGACAATTCGCGAGTGTCGCGCGAGCGACTGCGGAAGGTGAATCGTCTCGGGAAATTTCCACGCCATCGAGAGCAATATCGGACGCGGACCGCCTCCCGGAAAGGGGAGTCAGGGGGCGGACCATGAAAAAGCTCAATTCAGGGGAGCATCGATTCCGGCTTCCGGCCCGTCTTGTGGGCGCGCCGGTCGCTTCTGGCCGGTCTTGAGCCTGCGAGAAAACAGGCAACGGCGCCCCATTGCCGAGTTCCTAACGGATTGGGGTCTCGAAGTGTTTCGGCATTTCAGGGCGGAATCCCAATCCTACAATTCGCGCGGGAATGCGGCGCAGAACGGGAAAGTGCTGGAGTAGCCGCACCGGCAAGGGAAGCCCGGTCGCTTTTTCGCTGCCCAACACGTTGCGCACCACGCGGTTCTGCAGAAACACCTGAAGCGCCTGGGTGGCGCGCGTGGGAAATTCGCGCCGCCGCTGCACGGCTTTCAAATCCGCGAGCCCGGGTTGTCCGCGCCTGAAGGCGGGGATCAGGATGTTCGCGGCCGCGACCGCGTCCTGGATCGCAAGGTTGATGCCTACCCCGCCGATCGGCGACATGGCGTGCGCCGCGTCGTCGATGCACAGAAGACCATCGCGCTGCCAAAAATCGAGCCGGTCTACGGCAACGCTCAGCAATTTAACGTCGTCGAAATCCGCAATCTCTTGCACACGCTCTGCGAGCGCGGGTGCAAGCCCGGCGATGTCCGAGCGGAAAGCGTCGAGCCCGCGCGCGCGAACACCATCGAAACCGTTCTTGGGGATGACGAAGCCGCATTGCCAGTAATCTTTTCGGCCAATCAGCACCAGGATCCGTCCGCGGTCGAAGATTCCGATGGGCCCATCAGCGTCGCCGGCATTTCGCGAGAGCCGAAACCACAACACATCCATCGGCGCGCCGATATTTTTCAGCGCAAGATCCGCCTGCGCGCGCACGGTCGAATGGCGTCCGTCCGCGCCGACGACAAGTTCCGCGCGGATCGAAAGCGCGCCGTCCCGGCCGTTCGCGTTTATGCCCACGATGCGCCCATTTTCTTCGATCAGGCTCGTCGCTGCCGTCTGCATCAAGAGGTGAAAGCCCGAATATCGCCGTGCCGCGTGGACCAGGAAATCGAGAAAATCCCATTGCGGAATGAGCGCGATGAAGGGGCAGTGAACCGGTAGATGCGTAAGATCGCCGACGGTCACGTCTGCACCGGCGATCCGTCCGCCGAGGGTCTCCGCCCTGTCGGGGCCGAGTGCAAGGAAGGCGTCGAGAAGTCCGAGGGCGTGCAGCACTTCGAGGGTCGAAGGGTGGATGGTGTCGCCGCGGAAGTCGCGGAAGAAGTCCGGCCATTTCTCGAGGACCGTCACATCGATTCCGGCGCGCGCCAGGAGGTAGCCCAGCATCATCCCTGCCGGTCCGCCGCCCGAAATGCAGCATCGCGTGGAGAGAGATTGTGGACACGCCGTCATCGTCGAGCTTGCCTGTGCGACTACGGAATCAGTTTCGTCTGGCTACGCCCTCTGCAGCCGCTCGAAAAAGCGCGACCAGCCGATGCGGCGGAAGAACTTTCCGCTGCGCGCCTTCCAGCGGAAGCCGCCCTGGCCGATCTCTATGGTGCCAAGCATCGCGTCCCCCGATCTGACCTGGAAGGTGAGCGCGGCGCCAAGGCGGGCAATGTCCTGCGCCTTGAGCGCGACATCCACCGTGTAGCGCGGGTTCCTCCGCTTGGTTCTGGTGCGCATGCTTTGCTCCCCAAAGGGATTCGGTGCCACAATAGCCGCAATATGCAGATGCCAACAAACCACGCGCAAGTCGAGGGCCGTCGCCGTTGAGGAGCGAGATATGATCCTCGAACATGACGGAAAAAGGCCCCGCATCGCGGCATCCACGCGTATCGCGCCCAACGCCGTGATCTGCGGAGACGTGACGATAGGCGAGAACTGCTCCATCGGCTTCGGAGCGGTGCTGACGGCGGAAAGCGGGCCCATAATGCTCGGCCGGAATTGCGTCGTTATGGACACGGCGGTGCTGCGAGGTTTGCGCCGCAATCCCCTTGTTATCGGAAACAACGTTTTGGTGGGACCGCGCGCCTATCTGACCGGTTGCGCCATCGAAGACGATGTGTTCCTCGCGACGGGAACAACCATCTTCAACGGCGCGCTCGTCCGGCGCCGCGCCGAGGTCCGCGTCAACGGCATCGTGCACATTCGCACGGTGCTCGAGGAGGGCGCCGTCGTGCCGCTCGGCTGGATCGCGGTAGGAAACCCCGCGCGCATCCTGCCGCCGGAAAAGCATGACGAGATTTGGGCGATCCAGGAGAACCTGGATTTTCCGAAATATGTCTGGGGTGTCGAGCGACCGTCCGAGGGTGAAACCGCGATGCCCGAGATCATGCGCCGTTACGCGGAGGCCCTCAGGCGCCGGCACGCGGGAGATCGCTGATCTTGCGCCGGAATGCGCTGCTCGCCCGTCGGCCGGGATTTCCAGCTTTCACGAACACGAGCGCTGGAGAATGAGACAGGCGCGAAAAGCAACAGCCCGGCCGCGACGGCCGGGCTGCACGTGCCGGAACCTGCCGGCAAGAGTTTGCAACGCGAACTAGTCGACGATCTGCACGACCTTTCGTGAATCCGGATCGACGAACACGACGCGGCCGTTCCAATCGAAATATTGGTAGTGGCGCGCCTCGGGAACCCTCTCATAGATCTCCTCGGGTACGGGCTGCAGTTCCACGTCCGCTGGAACCGGCGCGCCGATATCGACTTCTTCCTTGATCCGCTCGGGCCGGACTTTCTCCTTCACCACATAGTCGTGAATCACGGTTCGCTCTTCCGGCTTGACGGTCCAGGTGGTTGTGGTGGTCGTCTTTTCCATCGACCCGGCGGGGGCTTCGTCCTGGGCCATCGCGCTCGTGCCTGCGATCACTCCCGCTGCCGCCAATCCTGCAATCCATAGGCGTTTCATCGGTCACTCCTCGATAAGCGCCCCATTCGACTAGTTTATGAAATGAGCAAGCGGGCCGGGCAGTTCCGACCTGATCAAATGGTGTAAGCTTGGCTTTTGGTGGTGACTCACACGCATGATGTCCCGGAGCGGATACACTTGATATTTCTTGATTTAATCCCCATTTGAGGTAGCAAGGCTTGGAGTGTTGAAGTTGTGGTTGTACCCCGCGCAACCGGGGGCGGCGAGAGAGCAAAGCGGGTATGCAGATCACGATTTATCACAACCCCCAATGTGGAACCTCGCGAAACGCATTGGCCGCGATCCGCAGCGCGGGGTACGAGCCGCGCGTCTTCGAGTATCTCGAGACTCCGCTTTCGCGCGGTGCGCTGGCCGCCCTCGTCACCTGCATGGGCGTTTCGGTGCGCGAAGTCGTTCGAAGTAAGGAGCCGTTGTTCCGGGAACTTGGTCTCGACGATCCGGAAACCTCGGAAGACGAATTGCTCGACGCAATGGCGGGACATCCCGTGCTCATCAACCGGCCGATCGTGGTGGTGCAAAATGGCCGAGGCATTACGGCCCGTCTCTGCCGTCCGAGCGAGCTGGTCAAATCTCTTTTGGAGGCATCAAGCGCATGAATTCCGATTTTCGCCTCAGCCGTATTCAGGCCGAAGGATGGAATGCCGCGCGCGGTTTGGCGGCGAGCAGGCTTGCGGAGATGGACGAAGAGGCGATTGCGAAAACAAATCCCTACACGAGCGACCCCGAGCGTAGCCGCTGGCAGGCGGGGTTCCGGAGCGCGCGGGAAAACCTTTAGATTCGGCCTTTTCCCTGGCTTTGCGGCTTGCGGGTTGCATTTTTGTCGGCCAGGGCTTAGATAGCGGCGTGCGACGGCGTCCGTCACCTTGAAGCGCACTGTTGTAAATCCCGCCCGCTTGAGTGCGCGCCTGGTTGAGACAGACGAACTTCCCAATCTGATGGCCTATCGCATCGCGCAGATAGAAGTTTGCGCGGAACCCGATGCATGAAGGAGAAATCAATGGCCATCGGAACAGTAAAGTTTTTCAATACCACAAAGGGCTTCGGCTTCATCGCGCCGGAAGGCGGCGGCAAGGACGTGTTCGTA
>DASXMF010000053.1:0-18198 GCA_036495845.1 Rhizomicrobium sp. | reverse complement strand
TCTCGCGACGGTTGCAGGGAAATGTCCTCGAGTCTTTGCGAGGGCGTGGCGAGCAGACTCGGCATTCCCAAACTTCGGGCAAGCCAGCTCCACACTTCCTCTCGCGAGCCTAGGGCGTCACGGTGCGCAGCCCAGCCCCAGCCGTTCCAACGTATCCTGCCGCGGTCGATTGTCATGAGTTGCACAATAGCGGATTGTCCGTATAAGGATTCTTACTCGAATGTGACCTCACAAATTACTGATAATACGCAGTTAAATTGGCTCCCGACGCCAAATGTCGCCGAAAATCGCGGCGAGCGGCTCTAACAGCGCAGATTGAGCGCGCGTGGCAAGAGCTCGAACGTGGCCGGCAATCGCCCCGCGCATTCTCCATCCAGTTCGATCAGGACCGGCCGCCCCCTGGTCGCTGCTACGGGCGCGGCCATGACCCTGCGGCCGCGCAACATCCGCACGGCGGGATTCTTCAGATGGTCGCCCGTATAGATCTGGCGCATATCCGCGAGCGCCCGCGCCTTGGATCCGCCCATAACGACGATATCGAAAAGACCGTCATCGGGGATGGCCTGCGGCGCGACGCGCATGCCTCCGCCGAAGAACTGTCCATTGGCGATGGCGACCGTCGATATTGTCGTTATCTCGTCGAAGTCTCCGTCGACCCGTAACCGCACCGCCCGGTCCCGGTAGGCGATCATCGCCGCGGCGCTGTGGAACGCGAACGCGAACCGACCGCCGAAAAGTTTTGCGATCCGCGCGCGGTTGACCGCGTTGACCACCGCGCCCGAAAGTCCGAACGAACCGATATTGGCGAAATACCTGACCGTGCTTTCGCCCCTGAGATTGAGGCACGACAGGCGGCCGATATCGATGCGGTGCACCGGCGCCTGCCGCAGCCGCGCGATGGCCGCTGCGTAACCCGGAGCCAATCCGAACGTCTTGCGGAAATCTCCGCCAGTGCCGCTGGTGATGAAGCCGAAAACGGCATCGGGAACGATCGGCCCCTCCGCGTTGAAAAGCCCGTTGACGGCTTCGTTGATGGTGCCGTCACCTCCCACGGCCACGATTTCGTGATGACCCTCGCTGAGCGCGTGGCGCACGAGCTGGGTAGCGTCGCCGCGGGCCTGCGTCATGGCGAGACTCATGTGCGGATAGGCCGCCCTGAGCGCGCGTTCGATCTGCGGCCATTCGCGCGCTGTCCGCCCGCCGGCAGAGCGTGGATTGACGACGATGAATCCGGTCACACGCGCGATTCCCGGAAAAGTGCCTTGACGCGGTCGATTTCAGCACGTCTGCGCGCCTCGCTCCAGCCGCATGCGCTGCCCATGATGGTCGCAGCACGGTCGAGCGCGCGAGGTCCGGGATCCCCTTCCTGTCCGATACCGGTGCGCCGCATCACCGTGTCTTCCAGGGACAGCGCCATTTCTTCCCGCACGGCGAGCAGGATTTGCGCGCCGATATCGCCGCTTGGGGAAAGGGCCTCGCCCAAATCCGGTCTGGTCTCAAGTATTCCGAGCAACAGCGAAAACCGGCTTCCATAGAGTCTCGCAAGATGATCCGGATTGGGAAGCGCGGCGCCATCCCGTCGAGCCTCGTCGTTGAACGAGCAAAGGCGGTCGAGAGCTCCGCCGGGCAGACGGCGTCGCGCGGTCGTGCAAGGGCGGGTGGACTTGCCAAGCTTGCGCACCACGGCATCGACCGTGCTCTCCGCCAGCGCGCGTGACGTCGTCCACTTGCCGCCAATCACGGAGAGAAGGGCTCCTGGACCGTCCTCGCGCTCGTGATCGATCAGTTCGGCGCGCCGGCTCGCGGCGTACGTGCTATCCGCTTTTGAGTCCGCCAGTGGCCGCAAGCCCGCATAGGAATGGCGAACCCGATCGCGGGTCAGCTGGAGACCGGGGAGACGCGAATTGATGAAGCCGAGAAATTCATCGATATCGGTTTCGGTGACACTGACGGAGTCGGGCGGGCCCTCAAAAGCCGTATCGGTTGTCCCGACAATGGCGCCGCTCCGCCATGGCAGCACGAAGAAATGCGAATCTCCAGCGGCAATCGTGAGCGCGTGCCCACGAACAAGCGCAGGAACGACGAGGTGAATGCCCTTGGAGCGGCGGATTCCGTGTGCGTTGTGCCTGAGCGCCGTCGATAAAAACACATCGGTCCAGGGGCCCGCCGCGATGACCGTCAGGCTCGCGCGCACATCGAACTCCTCTTCTGTCCCCAAATCGACCAGACTTGCACCACAAACACGGTTCTCGCGCAGGAGCAGTGCCCTTGCCCCGACGTGGTTTGCGGCAACCGCACCATTCTCCGCCGCGTCCAGCACGCATTCGAGCGCGAGTCGCTCGGGCGCATACATCTGCGCGTCGAAATACTGGAACGCACCGGCAAGGGGCAGCGATTCCAGAATGGGCTCACACGCGCGGGCGGCGGATGCGCCGAGCCAGGAATGTCCCGGCAGGCGCTGGTCGGGATCGTCGAGCCGGCCCCGGTCGAACGCCAGAA
Organism: Rhizomicrobium sp.; assembly: GCA_036495845.1. Taxonomy (GTDB): domain Bacteria; phylum Pseudomonadota; class Alphaproteobacteria; order Micropepsales; family Micropepsaceae; genus Rhizomicrobium. The sequence continues at coordinate 15,699 of DASXMF010000053.1, read as the reverse complement.
AATCGTAGAGTGTGAGTCCAGCCGCCAGAATTCCGCGGCTGCCCGCACGGGACGCGAGAACGGGAAGAAGGAAGGGCAGGGGACGCACGAGATGTGGTGCAATGCGCTGCCAGATGCGCCGCTCCCTGAGCGACTCGCGCACCAGACCGAGCTCAAAATTCCGCAGATAGCGCAGGCCGCCATGAATCAGCTTGGAATTGTGTGCGCTGGTGGCATGCGCAAAATCATTGCGTTCGACGAGAGCGACATTAAGTCCCCTCAGGCTCGCGTCGCGCGCGATGGCGGCTCCGGTGATCCCGCCGCCGATGACGAGAAGATCGAAGACATCGCTCGCAAGGCGGTTCAAATCCCGGCGCATCGCGCGGCGCTCCTCTTGCGCGGGAAACGCGCTTTCTTCTTAAAATTCGAAGATTTTTCCGGGGTTGAGTATTCCGCGAGGATCGAGAGCGCGTTTCAGCTGGCGCATGATCTCGATCTCGGACGCGGAGCGCGACAAGGGGAGATAGCGGCGCTTTTCCAGCCCGATGCCGTGTTCGGCCGACACCGAACCGCTTCGTCCCTCGAGCGCACCGTAGACGACGTCTTCGACCGCATGGCGCGCTTCGGCGTCGCCCACTCCGATGATGAGATGCAGATTGCCGTCGCCGAGATGTCCGAAGATCATCGCCGTTGCCCTGCCGGGCCACCTTGCGGCGAGAGCGGAGCGGACCTGGGTGACATAGGCCTCCATCTCGCCGATCGGCAGGCTCACGTCGAAAGTGAAGATCGGCCAGTTGCGCGCGCATTGGGCGACGTCGTCGCGCAACGACCAGATTTCGTTTCGTTCTGCGTGCGACTTCGCGATCACCGCGTCGACGATGGTGCCCGCCTCGAGCGCTTCGCCGAGTACCCGCTCGAAGCGTGGCGCGTCATCCTTTTCCTCGCTGCCGAGCTGCTCGACAAGCACGTAATAGGGATGGCCGTATCCGAGCGGCGCGCGCCCTTTGGCCGGCGGCGTCGTCACCAGCCGATAGAAATCCTCCCACATGACTTCGAACGCCGAGAGGCACCCGCCAAGAGCACTCTCCACGTGCCGGAGCAGGCGCGGCAGCGCCGCGAATTCGTCCACGGCAGCAAGCGCGACCGCCGTGCTCTTCGCCTTCGGGCGCAGGCGCAGCACGGCGCGCGTGACGATTCCCAGCGTGCCCTCGCTTCCGATGAAGAGCTGCTTCAGATCGTATCCCGCGTTGTTCTTGATGAGGCGGTTGAGCGAGGTCACAACCGTGCCATCGGCAAGCACCGCCTCGAGCCCCAGCACCATTTCGCGCGTCATTCCATAGCGGATGACGCGGTTGCCGCCGGCATTGGTCGAAATGTTTCCGCCGATTGTGGCGGAGCCGCGTGCGCCCAGATCGAGGGGGAAGAACAGACCGTGCGCGTCGGCCGCTTCCGCGACATTTTGCAGGATGCAGCCGGCTTCGACCGTCATCGTGCCGCCGGCCGTGTCGACCTCCTGGATGCGATTCATCCGTTCGAGCGAAAGCGCGAATGCGCCGTCTGCTCTGGCGCCTTCCACAAGGCCGGTCTTGCCGCCCCATGCAACCACGGGCTGGTTCGATTCGTGACACAGGCCCATCACGCGCGAAATCTGCGCCGTCGAGGCTGGTTTGAGTACTGCCAGCGGCGTGCCGAGGCGGCTCCAATTGCTGCGCGCGGCTTCGGACGCTCCTTCGCCTTCGAGCACGCCTGTTTCGCCCAACAGCGATTTCAATTCGAGAAGCAGGTCGTTCACGACAAAACCTAGATGACGACTTCGATCAGTCGCGGACCGCGCGACTTCATCGCGTCGGCGAAAACCGAAGCGAAATCCGCGGCCGTCTCCACCCGCGATGCCTCCACGCCCATTCCGCGCGCGAGGCTCACCCAATCGAGCTCGGGATTGTGCAGGTCGAGCATGGAAAGCGCCTTCGGACCGGGATTCTCGGCGCCGACGCGCATCAGCTCGATGTTGAGAATGTAGTAGGATCGATTGGCGAAGATTACAGTGGTCACATCGAGCTTTTCTCGTGCCTGCGTCCACAACGCCTGGAGCGTGTACATCGCGCCCCCGTCGCCCTGCAGGCAGATCACTTTTCGATCCGGACAGGCGACTGCGGCGCCCGTCGCCATTGGCACGCCGAGACCGATGGATCCTCCGGTCAGGGACAGCACATCGTGTGGCGGCGTATTCGCGGTGTATTGCGCCGTGCCCAATGCCGATGTCGCCGCCTCGTCGGATATGATCGCGCCCTCGGGAAGGAAATGGCCGATCACCTGACCCGCCGCATAAGCATTCAGCTTGCCCTCCGGAACGTCGGGACGCTGCAACGAGGCGCGGCCGACCGGCTCCGCCGGAGCTCCGATCGAGTCGGCGACGGCTTCGAGCGCGCCGATTGCCTGCTCATGCGGGAGTGCGAGATGTACGATGCGGCAGCCTTCGGGGACACACCAGCTCGGCTTCCCGGGATAGGCAAAGAACGAGACCGGCGGTTTGGTGCCGACGAGGATCAGGAGTTCGAATTCCTGCAGGAACTCGACGATCTGCTCGGCGAAATAGGGGATACGCTCCGCCGCGACGATACCTGCACCGCGTGCGATGCGCGGCGAAAACGTATCGCACAGCACTCGCGCGTTGCATTTCGCCGCTATGCGGCCGGCGGCTTCAAGGCCACGGGGCTTGAGCGCTTCGCCGCGCAACAGAAGGGCGCTCTTGCGATTTTCGCGGAGCGCGCGCGCAACATCGTCGACGGCTTGTTGGGGCACCGGGCTTGATCCCTGCACGGGCAGGGACGGAGCCGCGCGCTCGGCGTCCAGCCACGCCGTATCCGCGGGAAGAATGAGCGTCGCGATCTGCCCGGGCGCGGCCCGCGCGGCCTGAACGGCACGGGCGCCGTCCTGGGCGACGGTCGCGGCACTTGTGCTGGAATGGATCCAACCGGAAACGGGCCGCGCGAATCCCGCGATATCCGACGCAAGAGGAGGATCGTATTGGGCGTGATAGGTGGCATGATCGCCGACGATGTTGACGATCGGCGTGGCGGCACGGCGGGCGTTGTGCAGATTGGCGAGGCCGTTGGCGAGGCCCGGTCCAAGATGCAGGAGCGTGGCGGCGGGTTTTTCTGCCATGCGGCCGTAGCCGTCCGCTGCTCCCGTGGCGACGCCCTCGAAGAGCGTCAGGATGGCGCGCATTCCCTCCACGCGGTCCAGCGCGGCAACGAAGTGCATTTCCGAAGTGCCGGGATTGGCGAAGCAGACCTCGATTCCCGAAGCGAGCAGGGTACGGACCAGGCTTTCTGCGCCATTCATGCTTTGTCGCTTCCCGGCTATGGGCTGATGCCCGGCGTACTGTAGTCGGTCGCTTGCGCTCCGGGAAGGAACGGACGAACGGCTCCCGACGTGGCGCCTCTTCTGCCTGGTCATCGCCGAGCCGCAACCATTTGCGAGGGTTGAAAGAGCGCGTCGATGATTGGGCATTCGGGAACGCGCCTGTCGCTGCAGCGTGACGCGACGTCCGTCATCACGCGTTCGAGCCGCCTCAGATCCGCGATCTTGCGGCGGATGCCGGCGACATGGTCGAGCGTCAGCGCGCGTACTTCCCCGCATGTATAGGTGTGACCGTCCACGAGACGCAGCAGGTCGCGCAGTTCGTTCAGGGTGAAGCCGAGTTCGCGTCCGCGGCGGATGAAGGTCAGGCGCTTGAGGTGCGCGGCGGTATAGAGCCGGTAGCCGCCGGCGCTACGCGCGGGCTTGGGCATGACGCCAATCTTCTCGTAGTAGCGGATGGTCTCAATGTTGACGCTGCTCGCGCCGGCAAGCGCTCCAATCGAAAATTCTGTCGCCTTTGGCGCGGATTTGGCCATGATTTTTCCTCTTGAGTCTGTAGCCACTACAGGCATTAGAGTCAGGATAGACCGGTCTCGCGGCAGCGGGTAACCGGCTCGGAGCAGACTCGTGAAGGAACAGCCAAAAGTTCTCGGCGCGACAGGCGGCGCGGTAGGATTGAGCGCCCTGGCGCTGGCGTTCGGAGCTTGTTGCGTCGCGCCCTGGTCGGTGACGCTGCTGGGCGTCGGCGGTGCGGTGCTGTTGGCACGGCTGGCGTTTGTTCAACGCTACGTCGTCGCGGCGACGCTGGTGCTGGTGGGTCTGGGATTTTGGTACGCCTATCGCAGACAGCCCGCGGCAACCGGCGAAACCTGTCCGGTCGAGAACCGGACGGGGCTGCGCTGGCTGGTCTGGATCGGTGCATTGATTGTGATTGCCGTCGATATCGCGTCGTTCGCGCCGCGATACCTCTCTTGAGGGGAATGCCGATGTCGAGAGCGAGAATTCTGTTCGCAGTCGTGCTCGGCGTAGCCGCCGTCGCGCTCGCCGCTTGCGGCCGCCGCGACACAGCGCCAGCCGCGGCCGCGAATGTGCGTTATGCCGTCCTCGATGCCAGGGATCAGCCATTGCGCGACGACTTCAACCGCGATCGCGGCAATATCCGATTGCTGTTCCTGGTTGACCCAATCTGTCCGGGTTGCCTGCGCGGTCTGGCCGATATGGGCGACGATCTGCTCTCGAAACTGCCGCCGGGCGCGCATGTCAAGGTTTACGTGGTGCATGAGCCGGTCATCGGGGGCAGCGAGAAGGATATTTCCGCCGCGGAAGGTTTGCTTAAAACCTCGATTGCCCGGCAATACTGGAACCCGACGGGCGATTTCGGCCGCGAGATGTCGCATGCGCTGGGCTATTGGAATGGTGTCCGCTGGGTCTATGCATGGGACACCTGGCTGGTCTATCCGGCGGACGCAGTATGGAGCGGCGCGGTGCCGCCGAAACCCGCGTTCCTCATGCATCAGCTGGGCGGGCTCGAACACAATCCGAAATTTCCGCACCTCAATGGGTCCGTGTTCGCCGCAAAAGTGAACACGATGCTGGCGAGTCTCGACCAGAAGAGTTCTGAGCGGTGAGCGGCATTGTCGAGCCGACCGCCCCGGTGACGGTCTGCGAACTCGTCTGTCCGCATTGCGGTGCACGGCATAGACGGGTCATGCCGACGGACGCCTGCATCTGGTTTTTCGAATGCACGGCGTGCGGCACGATGCTCAAACCCAAATCCGGCGATTGCTGCGTGTTTTGCTCCTATGGCTCGGTGCCATGCCCACCGGTCCAGATTGCCTGCGCGAGCGGCGACCCGGCCGACGTCTGTTGCCGCTGAGCAAATCCTGCGGAGGAAAAGTTGACCACGTCAGACTTCGCCATAAACACAACGAAAGACTGGGCGCGCCGGCCTGCCAGCCTGGCATTCTGGTGGGTGCTTCCGATCGTCGTCGGCGCGTCGGCGAGCGTCCTCGGTTTGTCGCTTGCGGCCGCTGCGTTCACATGGGCGGGCGCCTTCGCCTGGATGGGCACGGGTTGCCTGCTCAACGCCTGGCGCTGCACGCGTCTGCATTGCTTCGTCTCAGGTCCCGTCCTTTGGCTGGGCGCCATCGCCGCTGCGCTTGTCGGCTCTGGCGCCATTTCTGGCGTGCATGCGCTGAACAATGTGGTGTCGATCACCGCCGTTTTGGCCATGCTGTCCTGCATCCCGGAAATGATCTGGGGGAGATACACCCGCCGGGGCTGATTGCCGGCTTTCTGCGCACCCACATGCCTCGCGATGGCGCGGGTTGGGTTTCGCCGCGCGCGAGGCTATTCTCGCGCGGCAGGGGCGCGGTCAATCGCATCCACATCGGCAGGAGAGGAATTATGGCCAAGGCAAAATCCAGCGGCGCGGTCTACCGTGTCACCGAAATCATCGGAACGAGCTCGACCTCGTGGGAGGATGCGGCGAAGAACGCCGTCGAGACGGCGTCAAAATCGCTGCGCGATCTGCGGGTCGCCGAAATAGAAAAGCTGGATATGAAGGTCGAGAACGGCAAGGTGGTTGCCTACCGCGCCCGGGTCTCGCTCTCCTTCAAATATGAAGGGTAGGGCGGCCAGGGGCCGCCCCAATCCTGGTCAGAGCGGAATCACGCCAACGATCTGCAAGGTGTCCGGCGCCACCACGACGATCTCGTCGCCGTAAGAGAAGAAGAGATCGCCGCTCCACTCCGGATAGATGGCGAGGATCGGTCCGGAAACCGCCACGAGACGCACACTGCGGGGGACCACCGCGCCGACACCGATGCGGAAATTGACGTTCGTGACACGTGGGCCGGTGCGAAGCACGGTTTCCCGCAGGTTCGTCTTCTGCTCGACGGTCAGACTGCGCACGCCCCCGCCTCGCATCTGGTCGCGGTCTCGGGTGGTTTCGCCGCCCCGTATCATCTCTCCACCCTGAGGACCATTTTTGGGCTGCATTTCGTCGGACCGAGGTTCGGCCTCGGGACGTGCGCCAGGATGCGCACGTTGTTCACGGGTCTGATCGCTTGTGGGCGCGCCGCCCTGGGGGTTCTCCTGGGCGGACGCAAGGGCGGTGCCGCCAAGAAGTGCTGCGGTGGCCAAAGCCAAGATTGGCATTTTCATCGTAGGTACTCCAGATTAGCCCGCAGCATCGACCATGATTGGTCTCTAGAAAAAACGTCCCCTCGCAGGCGGGGTTCCTCGCCGCAGAATTGCCGCAATGAATACTTTCCCGCAGGATTGCCGATGCAACAGACGCGGCGCTAAATGCCATCGCAAGGCAATCATTTGGTGCAGCAATGAATTTTGGCGCGGCGATCTTCTTCACGGAACATTCCATCGGGCCGGCCGAACTGGCGCGTGCGCTCGAAGAGCGCGGCTTTGAATCGCTGTGGGCGCCCGAGCACTCGCACATCCCGGTCTCCCGCAAGACTCCCTATCCGGGCGGCGGTGAACTGCCGAGGGAATATTACGACGTCATGGATCCGTTCGTGACGCTGACCGCGGCTGCGAGCGTGACGAAATCGCTGAAGGTGGCCACGGGCATCTGCCTCGTGCAGCAACGCGACGTCATCCAGACGGCGAAGCTGGTTGCTTCGCTCGACCAGGTTTCCGGCGGACGCTTTCTGTTCGGGATCGGCGGGGGCTGGAACCAGGACGAGATGGAAAACCACGGCACGGTGTTCGAGACACGCTTTCTGCGCGTGCGCGAGAGCATCGAGGCGATGAAAGAGATCTGGACGAAGCCCGAAGCCGAATATCACGGCGAGATCGTGAAATTCGATCCCGTTTTCGCTTGGCCGAAGCCGGTCCAGAAGCCCTATCCGCCGATCATCGTCGGCGGTGGTTTCCCGCAAGGTGCACGTCGCGCGATCCGCTATGGCGACGGCTGGCTGCCGATCGTCGGCGCCGGCGGTCTGGAGAAAATCCTTCCGCAGTACAATGCCATGCTCAAGGAAGCGGGACGCGATCCTGCAAGCGTTCCGATCACCGCGTGGAACGCAAAGCTTGAAGCAGACGCGATCAAACGCTTCGGCGAACTGGGCGTGCCCCGCATCGTCACCACGCTGCCGCCGGTGGGCGCCGACAAGGTCCTTCCGATTCTCGACCGCTGCGCCGAGCTGATGCGGCAGGTGAACGGGTGAGGGCACGTTCGGCCCCCTCCGTCTCGCAGAGCTTACGCGCCGCTCGACTCCTCCCCCGGTAAACCGGGGGAGGAAAGGACGTGCTGTGCTCCGCTGATTTTTCCTCCCCCGCGTCAAGCGGGGGAGGAAAAGTTCGTGCACTTACCCGAACGTAATATACGTCGTCTTCAGCTGCGTGTACTTGTCGATCGCGTGAAGCGACTTGTCGCGGCCGAAGCCCGACTGCTTGTAGCCGCCGAAGGGAACTTCGATTCCGCCGCCGTCCACATTGTTCACGTTCACCGTGCCGGCGCGCAGCGCGCGCGCAACCTTGTGAGCCTTGGATAGATCGTTGGTCCACAGGCTGGCCTGCAGGCCGTAAATCGAATCATTGGCGATCTTCACCGCTTCCTCCGTGTCCTTGAAGGAAAGCGTGGCGAGGACCGGCCCGAAAATCTCCTCGCGGGCGATGGTCATGTCATTGGCCACGCCGTCGAAGATCGTCGGTTCGATGTAGTAGCCGCCGGATTCCTGGCGCACCTGGCGGCCGCCCACCGAGAGCGCCGCCCCGTCCTTCTTGCCCTTTTCGACATAGGAGAGCACGCGGTCCATCTGCGTCTTGTCGACCATCGAGCCCATCATCGTTTTGGTGTCGAGCGGATCGCCGGGCTGGAAGATGTTCGCCATCGCCTTCACCTTTTCGACGAAGGCGTCGTGAATCGTCTCTTCGACGAGAAGACGCGAAGCCGCGACGCAGACCTGTCCCGAATTGAAGAAGATGCCGGAGGCTGCGCCCTGCGCCGCCGCGTCGAGATTGGGCGTGTCGGCGAAGACAATGTTCGGCGTCTTGCCGCCGCATTCGAGGCTGACGATCTTCATGTTGGATTCGCCGGAATATTTGAGGAAGAACTTGCCGACCTCTGTCGAACCCGTGAACGCTATCGCGTCGACGTCCATGTGCCGGCCGAGCGCCTGACCGGCCGTTTCGCCGAAACCGGGCACGACGTTAAAGACGCCTTCCGGGATTCCGGCTTCCGCCGCGAGCTCGGCCACGCGCAACGCAGTCAGGGGCGATTGCTCGGCGGGCTTCAGGATCATGGAGTTTCCGGCCGCGAGCGCGGGCGCGAATTTCCACGCCGCCATCAGCAGCGGGAAGTTCCACGGCACGACCGCACCGACGACGCCCAGAGGTTCGCGCGTAATAAGTCCGAGCGCGGTCTTCGGTGTAGGCGCGATCTCGTCGTAGATTTTGTCGATGGCTTCCGCGTACCAGCGCACGGTCTCCGCGACCGCATTGATGTCGACGCTTCGTGCAAAGCCGATCGGTTTGCCCATGTCCAGCGTTTCGAGCAGTGCCAGCTCATCGGCATGCTTGACGATCAGGTCGGCGAATTTCTGCAGGGTGCGCTTGCGGTTTCGTGGAGGAGCATCCGCCCAGGCGCCCTTGTTGAAGGCGGCGCGAGCCGCCTTGACGGCGCGATCGATATCTTCCTTGTCGCAGGAAGCGACGCGGGCGAGCACCTTGCCGTCGATCGGCGAAATGTCCTCGAAGGTTTCTCCGCTCGCTGCCGGCGTATATTTGCCGCCGATGAATGCCTGCGAACGGAAGTCCAGTTCCTTCGCCTGCGCATGCCAATCGAGTGCTGCCGCCATGGTGGTTCTCCTGCTGGATATCTTTGGAAGGGGACCTTAGGACTCGCGGGCTCGAAACTGAACGGGAATCTGCCGCCGGCCGCGCCCCGGGAGATCAACAAAAAGCGCGCCGGGCCGGGGCCGGGCGCGCTCGGATCCGTTGCGGAAGGCCGCCTATTTGATCTTGCCTTCCTTGAACTCGACATGCTTGCGAAGCACGGGATCGTATTTCTTGACCGAGAATTTCTCCGTCATGGTGCGGGTGTTCTTCTTCGTTACATAGAAGAAACCCGTGTCTCCGGAGCTGTTCAGACGGATTTTTGCAGTCGTCGGCTTCGCCATCGCGGTCGCCCATTCTTGAAAAGCGGGGACCAAATGAGTGAGGCAGACCCCTTTGTCAAGCCCGGGCGATATCCGTGGCAGGGAGGGCGGCGGAGCCTGTTCCTGAAACCCGATCGTCAAACCCAGCTTTCGGAATCGTTCATCCAGTCGTCCAGCGGCGTGAGGAGCGTCTTCAGCTTGTCGACGAACACCACCGGGCGGCCGTTTCCCTTCCAGTTGATCAGACCCTGATCGTTCCAGGCGGAAATCAACTCGTTCATGTATTGCCGCGACACGCCAACGAGCGACGCGAGTTCGGATTGGTTGACGTTTACCCCGATCTCGACGGTGCCTTCTACGGCTTGGCCATGCATCTTGGCAATACGTATCAGCGTCCGCGCTGTCCTGCGCGGCGCATTTGAGCGGGCTTCGACCGCGATGCGGACGAGGAACCTTACGTGGATGCAGTTCAGCTTGACGAAGTGCCGGTAGTTTTCAGGGTGCTCGTCGGCGATAGCGTCGTAGGCTTCCTTGGGCAGAAAAAACGCACTGGAGTGCGAAGCCGTGGAGGCCTCGAATGTTCTCGTGGGGTAACCGTCGAGAAGATGAAATTCGCCGAACCAGGTCCTCGGACCAAACAGCCTCAGCAGAATCCGTTCCCCTTCGTCTCCCTGTACGTACGCGCGTAAATCACCGTCAAGTACCGCGTACATCCCGTCCACCGGGTCCCCAAGCCGGTAGACGGCCGCACCGGACTTGAACTCGCGAATTTCACCGCGATCGAGGATCGATTGCTTCATCGCGCGCGGAAGCGCGCCGAACCAATAGCCGCGCGAGAGCAACTCGTCTGCGCGATCCTTCGACCAGGGCTGCATGGAAACGTTCAAATGACTGTCCCCCGAATCCGAGACGAGCGCTTTTTAGCATATCTCCGGCTGTCGTCCAGACGACAAACCGTTTTGCCGACCTCGGACAGTTCGTTCGTCATGACTCTACTTTGCATTCGGGTGCCGCTAAAGCGCGCAGCTTGTTCCGTCTGCAGAAGATTCAGAAAAAGCCGTAGAAATCAGCCCTTTTCTTGCTTTTACAATCGTCGCTTCCGGCGGGGGCAAATAGGAATTCGCTGTCGGGAACACGACACACGGAAGCGGACAGGTACAATTGCATTCGTCTGCCCGACTGCAGCTGTCGCATAGTCGACTTGGCTTACGCCATCCTGCGTACAATTTTTTTGCCGCGCATCTGCTCTCTTAACTGGCGTGCAAACTTTTTAAGGCACGGTCGCACCAAGAGGCGCGCAGCCGCTGCAGGTGAACTGAACGATTACGCGCCTCACCACACTCCGCGTTGCACCGCGATCGCAGAGTTTTCCACGAGCACCGAATGCAACGTGCCATCTCAACTTCAGAAGGAATCGCATGCCATGAAATCATCGACTTCAGGTTGGCTGCGCGCATTGAGCGCAGGAGCCGGTCTCGCATCTGTTCTCGGTCTCGGCGCAACCGCCTGGGCCGGCACAACGACTACGAACTTCACGGTCAGCGCTACCGTGGTCGCAGCCTGCGTGACATCGGCAACAAACATCAACTTCGGAAACTACAGCGCGAGTTCTGGTTCGCCGGACAACGCGTCGAACACGGTTTCGGTCACCTGCACCAACAACGACCCGTACACGATCGCTCTTAACGGCGGAAATTCCGGCCAGGTAAACGCACGTACGATGACGAACGGCAGCAACACGCTCGGCTACGGCATCTACACTTCGTCCAGCTACACGACCATCTGGGGTGACGGAACCAACGGAACGTCGACCGTGAGCGGAACCGGCAATGGAGCGGCGCAGAACTACACGGCGTACGGCCAGGTTCCCGCTGCTGAATATGCGGCAGCCGGCAGCTATACCGACACGATAACCGCAACTGTGACGTTCTGAAGCCCATGCGGCTCGCGGCTTCATGCGCTGGGTGGGCGATTGCAGCGGCTTTTCTGGCCGCTGCGTCGTCTGCACTCGCCGGTTCTCTGGAGGTTGCTCCCACGACGCTGATGCTTCGGCAGGATGGGGCCACGGGAGTGCTATACGTCAACAATTACGGGGACACGCCCGTAACTGTCCAGGTCGAGCCCTTCGACTGGAACCAGAGCGATGGAAGCGATCGGTTGATCTCGAGCAATGCGCTCATGGTCAGTCCTCCGATCGCCACCATTCCTGCGGAGGGACGACAGACGGTGCGCGTGATGGTCGCTCCGGCTGCGGCGGCGGGCGAGCGCAGCTTTCGACTTCTCATCAGCGAGCTGCCGGATTCGATGAAGCGCGCAGAGCACGTGATCCAGGTGCTCACGCAGTTCAGCGTTCCGGTGTTCGCCGCGGGCGTGGGCGACGGCTCCGGTCTGGCAAAACCGGCCTGGAGCGCCACTCTCTCTAAGGGCCAACTGAATCTCATCGCCCGCAACGACGGCCCGAAGCATCTGAAACTGACCGGCCTGCAGCTCAACACGGCTCGCGGAGAAACGCTTGCGATCAGGGGTGCCGGTCTGAGTTACGTTCTGGCCGGCAGCTCGCGCGGCTGGATAGCCTCGTGCGCGCGCTGTACCGCCGGCGACACGATCCATGTCGGGGGCAGCAACGAGACCGCGGGCGCGCGGTTCGACGAATCGCTTGTCATCGGACATTGAAAGGGCACGCGCATGCGCCGGGCCCGCTCAGCCGTCCTGTGCTGCTGGTTTTTGCTGGCCGCGGCATGCCCGGGGAGTTCGAATGCCGGCACGGCGAGTCTTGCCGCCACGAACCTCGTGCTCGAGATCTGGATCAACGGCGCGAATACGAATGTTGTGACGGATGTCGTCAAACGCGACGGTTCGTGGTGGGTTTCTCGCTCCGATCTCAACAATGCCGGAATTAACGTTAACGTCATGCCAGGCGTCGAACACGGGCTTGTGTCGCTCGCCAGGGTAAGCGGCGTCACAGCCGATATCGACGGGGCGGACCAGCGGCTTCTGATCAGTGCGCGGGCGGATTGCCTCGCTCCACGCCTCTTGAGTCTTCGTCGCGCTCCGGAATTTGCCCAACCCAGTTCGGCGACAGGCATGATCGCGTCCTACGACGTCACCGCCATGACGAGCGATTTTGGCCATGCGGCGAATACTTCGGGCGTCGACGCAGCGCTCGGAGCCATTTTTTTTGCGCCGCTGGGAACCGTCAATGCGACGGCCTACTCGCAAGTACAAGATGGAATGCAACGGTTCGTGCGTCTCGACACGACGGCGGAGTGGGACGAGCTCGACGTGCCACGACGATGGCTAGCCGGCGACGCCATTTCGGGCGGCCTTTCCTGGTCGCGCTCGGTGCGCTTCGGCGGATTGCAGATTGCAACCGATTTTTCGCTCCAGCCGGGTCGCGCAACCATCCCGCTGCCAGTTTTTTTCGGCCAGACCGCGGTTCCGGGTTCTGTGGACGTGTTCGTGAACTCGGCCCATGTTTTCGAAGGCGACCTTCAACCAGGTCCTTTCGAGCTCCGCGACCTGCCAGTCGTGACGGGCGGCGGCGAGGCAACGGTCGTTGTCCGCAATATTCTCGGGCAGGAAACGACGCAGAGTTTTTCTTTCTACGCGAGCGATGCTCTGCTGGCACAAGGTTTGTCGTCTTACGATCTCGATGTGGGATTTCTGAGAGAGTCGTATGGAGAAAAAAGCTTCGACTATGGCGATCCCCTCGTGACGGGGACGTGGTGCTACGGTTTGGCGAACTGGCTGACTGTGGAGGCGCATGGAGAGGCAGCTTCTCAGGCGCAGCTGTTGGGTGGCGGTCCGGCACTTACGGTTGCATCTTACGGGGTGATCGGCGCCGATGTTGCGGCAAGCAACAGCCGACTGGGGCAGGGCGCCCTGTTCTCCGCTTTCTTCGACAGCCAATCGCACCCTTTCGGCGCATTCGGTTCCGTCAGCGCAACGAGGGGCGGCTATGCAGACCTTGCGAGCATCGGCGGAATTCTTCCGCCACGGCTGCGCACTCAGCTCGGGGCGGACGCAAGCCTGGAGCCCAGAGGCTCGGTGGCGATTTCCTGGATCAGCGACAAGGAGTATGGGCAAGCTGCTGCGCAGTTGGCGAGCGCCTCCTACACGGTCTCATTCGCCCACGGCTGGTATTTTGGAGCGACCGGGCTGCACGATCTGAGCAACGGAGCGTGGGCGGCGCAACTGACGTTAAGCATCCCTCTTGTACCCGATCTGACGGCATCGACATCGGTCGAGGCGGGCGCTGGCAACAACGAGGTCGAGGCCGGCGTCACGCGCTCCGCCAATCCCGATGGCGGTCTGGGCTACAATGTCTCGGCTTCGGCCGGCGATGTGCGAAGCGCGACGGGCGAGGTCATGTGGATTGGCGATCGCAGCACGGTCGACGCGGGTGTTTCGTCTGTGGACGGACGAACTGCCGGACGCGTGTCGGCATCCGGCGCACTGGTGGCAATGAACGGTTCCACGTTTCTCACCCGCAATCCGAATGGCGCCGTGGCGCTGGTGGAAACCGGCAATGCCGACGTTCCCGTTTATCTGGAGAACCGTCAGGTCGCGGTTTCCGATTCGGATGGCGAGGCATTGCTCACGGGTCTTGCGCCAGACGCTTCCAATCGCATTGGAATCGAGCCTACGGACTACGCCTTCAGTACAGTCGTTTCCAGGACACAGCAGAATGTCGTGCCTCGGCGACTAAGCGGCGTCGTCGTCGATCTGGCGCCGCCCCGCAGCCGGCCGGCGCTGATCATCCTGCGCGCCGAGGATGGAGCCGCACCGCCTGTGGGTTCGGAGGTGACGCTTGCGAGCGGTGGTGTGACGCTCCTCGTCGGACATGACGGGCAGATATTCATCGCCGATCTCGAGAGCCGCACCGCGGGGACTGTTTCCTGGCCCGGCGGATCGTGCCGATTTTTCGTCGACCCTCCGGGCGACGTTACGAAAGACTCGATTCCCAGGATGGGACCGATCCCATGCGCGAAGGAACCGCCAAATGGGAACTGAACCGCGATCACCACTCACATCAGCGATAATGCTCGCGGTGGCCATCTCGAGTGCGTTTCCAACCGGCACTCTCGCTGCTCCAGTCTGCAAGGATGCGGGGCACCCGATTAACGTTTCGGCGACGAACCTCGCCTTCGGCATCTACACCTCGGGATCGCCCTTGCCGCTCGATTCTAACAGCACGGTGCAAGTCTACTGCTCCAACCTCACAAACATTCTTCCAAGTTTCACGGTGTCGCTGTCCGCAGGGGGCGCCGGAAGTTTCAATCCGCGGAAACTGAGCAACGGCAGCATTCATCTCAATTACAACATGTATACGAATGCCACCTACACGATCATCTGGGGCGACGGTACGTCCGGCACGTCCACGCAAAGCTACACGCAGAGCCAGAACCTGGGCCAGATTTCATTCACCGATTTTGGCCAGGTCCCTGCTCATCAAATCGTCGCCGCCGGCGCGTACACGGACACAATCACTGTCACCGTCACCTTCTGATCTCGTGACTTCGTCGTCTTGAAGGGCCGACGTGGAACTCCTGCTTCTCCGATGCGTTCAGCGGGCGGAGTTGCGTTCCTCCGCCCATGAAGCCAAAATGCGACCGATGGTTCCACCGCGGTCAGCCGCGCGGCCCAGGCGATTTCACATCGTTGTGGGACTGACATTTTCCGTGGTCGCAGGCGCGGCGATCGCGTTCGCGATTCGAAAACCGGCACCCAATCGTCCACCATCGCCCTTGCACTCCGTGCGCGTTGTTCCGGCGACGCGGCGCCCACAGGCTCCGCGACCGCTAGTGGAAGTCCCGAACATTGTGCCCGCGCCACGCCCATCGGATTTCGACAGGGAACGGCAAATGGGCTTCGGCGCGCTGATGAGCAGATGGAATCCGCTCGTGGGCGAAGCCGCGCAGCGCTTCCACGTTCCGGAAAACTGGATTCGCATCGTCATGCAGGTGGAGAGCGGCGGACGCACGATGTCGGCAGAAGACCGACCGATCACGTCAAGCGCGGGCGCGATGGGTCTCATGCAGCTGATGCCGTCCACCTATAACGACATGCGCGCAGATTATCGCCTCGGGCCCGATCCTTACGCGCCGCGCGACAACGTCATGGCGGGCGCCGCTTATCTGCGCTGGCTCGAAAGCAAGTACGGCTATCCGGCGATGTTCGCCGCCTACACTGACGGACCGGGAAATCTCGAAGCCAGGTTGACCGACGCGGGTCTGTT
>DASXMF010000052.1:0-6836 GCA_036495845.1 Rhizomicrobium sp. | reverse complement strand
CCTGAGCTGTTGCGCCGCCGAGGGGTGAGAGCGGTCGCGACCCTCACTGTCTCATTGTGAATTTCCCTTTCTCCAGAGCTCCGCACACCGCTCATTGACCCTGGATAGGCGTTCCAGCAGTTTGACGGTATGAGATCGATTCGGCGCGGCGCAATTCTTACTGCGATGGCATTTGCATTCTCGTGTGCAGGCGCGATTGCCGCCACGCGCATCGATTTCGTCACCGACTGGAAAGCGCAAGCCGAGCATGGCGGCTTCTACGAGGCGCAGGCCGAGGGCCTCTACGCCCGGCAAGGCCTCGATGTGCGCATCCGCGAAGGCGGACCGAACGTGAACGTGCCGCAATTGCTGGCGGCGGGCGCCGCGGATTTCGGCATCGGCTCGAACGGCTTCATCCCGCTCAATCTCGTGCGCGAAGGCGTGCCGGTCAAAGCCGTCATGGCGGTCTTTCAGAAGGACCCGCAGGTTCTGATCAGCCATGCCCGTCCCGATGTGAAATCCCTTGCCGACATGAGGGGCAAGCCGATCATGATTTCGGACGCCTCGATTTCCGCCTTCTGGCCCTGGCTGAAGGCGCGCTACGAATTCGACGACAGCCAAATCCGCAAATACACCTTCAATCTCGCGCCGTTTCTCGTCGATCCCAAAGCGATCCAGGAAGGCTATCTGACGAGCGAGCCTTACACGATCGCGAGCCAGGGACATGTTGCAACTCGCGTGTTCCTGCTCGCCGATTACGGCTATCCGGGCTATGCCAACATGGTGCTCGTGCCGCAGAAATGGATCGATGCCAACGCCCGCGCGGTGCAGGTGTTCGTGAATGCCACGCGGGAGGGCTGGCGAGATTATCTGTTTGCGAATCCGGGGCCGGCAAATGTCCTGATCAAGCGGGACAATCCCGAGATGACGGACGCGATCCTCGCGCAGGCGATCGCGAAGATGAAATCCTACGGCATCGTGCTCTCGGGCGACGCACAGTCCCGCGGCATCGGCGCAATGACCGAAGCCCGCTGGAAGAGTTTTTTCGACGTCATGTCCGCGGATGGACTTTACGACCGGAAGCTCGCGTGGCGGAACGCCTTCGACCTGCGATTTGTCGCGCCGCGTGTCCCGCACCGCTAGTACCGGGAATGAGTAACAAGTAAAAAGATTTAACGCAGAGGACGCGGAGGCAGCGCAAAGGACGCGGAGGCAGCGCAAAGGACGCGGGGCCCTTCGACAAGCTCAGGGTGAGGAATATTTTGGATTGCCTCATGCTGAGCTTGTCGAAGCATGCGTACCTCCGCGCATCCTCTGCGTCCTCTGCGTTAAAAACTTTTTGGAAACGAGTCGCTCAACATAAAAACTCGGTACTAGCGTGCGTAGATTGAAATCGAAAATGCCATGACGCCGATACTTCGACTCGAACGCGCCGCCGCGATATTCGCAGGCGGACTCCACGCCTTCGGGCCGATCGATCTTGGGATCGGTGAAGGCGAGTTTGTCGCCGTGATCGGCCCGTCGGGATGCGGCAAGTCGACGATGTTGCGCGCGATCGCCGGCCTGATGGAGCCGAGTGCCGGAACGATCGCGTTTCCGGGCGCGCGGCCCGAGATCGGTTTCGTCTTCCAGGATGCCACGCTCATGCCCTGGGCGCGTGCGCTCGAAAATGTGCGCCTGCCGCTCGATCTGAAACACGTCCCTCGCAGCGAGGCGGAGGAACGGGCCGCGGTCGCGCTCAGGCGCTTCGGGCTCGGCGGTTTCGAGCGTGCCTTCCCCCGCGAGCTTTCGGGCGGAATGAGGATGCGCGTTTCGATCGCGCGTGCCATTGCGGCGCGCCCGAAACTCCTGCTCATGGACGAGCCGTTCGCGGCACTCGACGAGCTGACAAGGGCCGCGTTGAACGACGATCTCCTGCGTCTGTGGCACGAAGATGGGCTGACGGTCGTCTTCGTCACCCATAGCGTGTTCGAAAGCGCCTATCTGGCCACGCGCGCCATCGTGCTCACGCCCCGGCCGGGCCACATCGCGGCCGATATCGCGCTCGCAAGCCCCTGGCCCCGAAATGCGGAATGGCGCACCGCGCCCGATTTCGCCACGCAGGCGCGGAACATTTCTTCCGCGCTGCGCCACGCAATGGGGGAGGCAGCGTGAGTGCCATGAATAATTCACGCGGCCCGCTGCGCCGCGGAAAAAGATGAACCGCCAAGTCGCCGGGATGAGCGTCGCTAACTCTCTGATTGTCATGGCCCGCCACCCCGGTCCGCGCGTAGCGCGGCCGGAGTGTAAACTCCCGCGGGCCACCCAGGTGATACCGCGCCGCGCTAAATTTCGTTTTCTGGGTGGCCCGGTCTCCGCTGTCGCTTAGCTTGTCCTCCGGCCGCGCTACGCGCGGACCGGGGGGCCGGGCCATGACAATTAAGGAAGTGTGCGTGAACATGCGCGCAGGTTCTCGGTGCTCTCTGTGCTTCAGTGGTTCACCACAATGTCTTGGCGACTTGGCGGTTCCTCTTTACTTCGCCCCGCGGCTCCGCGGCTCCGCGCGCGCATTCTTCGGGGAGACAACATGAGGATCGCACTTGCTCGTGTGGCGCCGCTCGTGCTCGGCGTTGCGATGCTGGGCGCATGGGAATTCCTCGTGCGCATTTACGCCGTGCCGCCCTACGTGCTCCCCGCGCCTTCGGCGATCGGAATCGCGTTTGCCGCGAATTTTGTCTCGCTCATGGCGTCGCTGTGGACGACGCTCAAGATCACCTGGATCGCCTTTGCGCTGGCGCTGATCTCCGGCGCCGTGCTCGCCGTGCTGCTGTCGCAGAGCCGCGTGCTCGAAGCGACTCTGTTTCCCTACGCGGTGGTGCTTCAGGTCACCCCGGTGGTCGCCATCGCGCCGCTGATCCTCGTCTGGGTCGGATTCGAGCGTATCGAACTCGCGCTTGTTCTCATCGCCTGGATCGTCGCCTTCTTCCCCATTCTTTCCGGCATGACGATGGGCCTGCGCTCGGCCGATCTGGGCCTTGTCGATCTGTTCCGCCTCTACGGTGCGTCGCGTTGGCAGAAAATCCGCAAACTCCAGTTTCCATCCGCGCTGCCCTTTCTGCTCACATCGATGAAGGTTTCGGGCGGCCTCGCCCTCATCGGCGCAGTGGTGGCGGAGTTCGTCGCCGGCTCGGGAACGGCCACGGGTCTTGCCTGGCGCATCGTCGAAGCGGGCAACCGGCTCGAGATCGCGAAAATGTTCGCGGCGCTGGGGCTGCTCTCCGTGGTCGGCATCCTCAATTTCGCCATTCTCGCGGGCGTCGAGCGGGCGCTGCTGCGGCCATGGCATGAGAGCCAGTCCCCGCGGGCTTGACCCCCTCCGCCCGCGCCCCTACATCCGCGCGGGCCGAACGCCAGGGGCTGGAGAGACATGAACCTGCATGCGGGCCATTCTGCGCTGCCCCGTTTCGCGACGGTCGAATCCCTGATTGCGGCGTTGCGGCCTGTCGAGCCGGTCTATGTGCTGTTTCCCGAACGCTTCCGTATTGCCGCCCGCCGCTTCATCGAGGCGTTCCCGGGTGACACGCTTTATGCCGTGAAGGCCAATCCCACGCCGCACGTGCTCGACCTTGTTCACGCTTCGGGAATCCGGCACTTCGATACCGCCTCGCTCGCCGAGATCGAACTCGTGCGCGGACGCTTTCCCGATGCGGTCTGCCATTTCATGGCGCCGGTGCGCTGGCCGGGCGCGGCAAGGACCGCCTACGAGAAATTTGGCATCCGCGACTTCGTCGTCGATTGCGATTTCGAACTCGACAAGCTGCTCGCCGAAACGAAGGGCGGCAAGGATTGCCGCGTCTTCGTGAGGATCGCCACGCCGCTGGGCGGCGCGGTGATCGAGCTGTCGAGCAAATTCGGAACGTCGCCGGAAGATGCCGCTCGACTCCTCAAACGCGTCGCCGATGCGGGCGCACGGCCCGCGTTGACCTTCCATGTCGGCTCGCAATGCCTGAGCCCCTTCTCCTACGCGCAGGCGATCGAGATGGCGCGGCGAACCGCGCAACTCGCGAATGTGGAGATCGCGGCGCTCGACATCGGCGGCGGATTTCCCTGGTCCTATCCCGGCCACGACGTGCCCCCCTATCACTGGTATTTCGACACCATTCGCGAAGCGCTCGCGACGTTGCCGGGCGCGGACCGGCTTCCGCTTCTGTGCGAGCCCGGACGCGGGCTCGTCGCCGAAGGCATGTCGCTCGTCACCCAGGTGGTGCTGCGCAAGGCCGACAAGCTGTACATCAACGACGGAATCTACGGCAGCTTCGACGAGCTGACCCTGCCTGGCTGGACCACGGATTATCATCTGCGCGTCTTTGCGCTCGACGGAGAGAGCGAACCGCGCGTCAGGAGTGGCGCGTCGAGTGCGTTTCGCGTCTACGGCCCGACCTGCGACACGCTCGACGTTTTGCCGCGCCCGCTGATGCTGCCCGAAACGATCGCGGCCGGCGACTTCATCGTCTTCGACGAGATCGGCGCCTATTCCTGCGCCGTGCGCACGGATTTCAACGGCTTCCTGCCCGACCGCTGGGCCATCGTGGGCAACTGACGGAAGTCGAATTTTAGCCGAACAAGGTCGCATTCCGTCTCAATTCCGATCGTTGCGACAAATCCGGCAAGCAAATTTGTCCATGTCCGGGACAAGCTGCCCGCTCTGCCGAGCGTGGAAGAGCCCATGATAGAGGAAACGCCAAGGCGCCAAGACGCCAAGACAATCGAACCGAGCCGAGATCACGACCGCATTGCGCACCAGATCGTCGATTCAGCATTCGTCGTGCACCAGGCGCTCGGACCCGGGTTGCTGGAATCCGTCTACGAACAGTGTCTGTTTGTTGAACTGAGCTCACGCGGTCTGGGCGTTTTGCGCCAGATATCCGTTCCACTCAGTTATCGTGACATTCGCCTGGATGTGGGATTCCGGATGGATTTGCTGGTCGACTCTTTGGTCGTGGTCGAGATCAAGGCCGCAGAAAATATTTTGCCCGTCCACGAAGCCCAGCTTCTCACCTACCTGAAATTATCGGGACATCGTCTGGGCATTCTCGTGAATTTCAATGTCACGCGAATCAAGGATGGGCTTCGGCGGATTGTCCATACGTCTTGATCTTGGCGTCTTGGCGGTTCAACTTTTCCGTGCGCATTGATCCGCGCGACAGAACCGGCAAAGCTTGCATGCTGCTTTCCCGAAGAATGGGCCCGCGGCGCGGAAATGCAGAGCTACGAGGAACCGCCAAGCCCCGGATTAAATCCGGGGCAAGACGCCAAGGTTCATGTGCTGCAGCTTCAGCGGCGAGGCCAAGATCGATGCCGTGAAAGAATAGCGCGCGAAGCGCGCCATGGTTTGTATCGATTCGGGCACGCTCGCAGGTGCATTTGAGCTTCCTCGCCTTGGCGCCTTGGCGTCTTGGCGGTTCAACTTTTCCGTGCGCATTGGTTCGCGCGAACGATTATAGGGCAGGAACGACCGATACCGCGCGTCCGCTGCGTTAGAATCTTGTTTTGGACTCAGATGTGGCGGAGGGCCTGTTTGCGGAGCTGGCGGCTGAGCGCGAGATCTTCGAGCCGCGTGTGGCTCTTGCGCAGATGCGCTTCCGCGGTGCGTTTGGCTTCCTGCTCGTTGGCGAGTTCGAGCGCCTTCAAATCCTGGTAGGCCTGCCCGAACTCGTTCTGGGCGATGCTGTGTTCGCGCTCGATCTCCAGGAGAGTCGCCTGGAGGTTTTCGCGCCTGGTATCCATGGCCTTCATGAAGCTCGGGAAGGCGAGCCGGCCGAGATCCGAATCGTTCGACCGGTGCCGTTCGCGCGCGATCGAATCCTCGAGATCGGTGAGCTTGCGCCCGACATCGCCGCGCATCCCGTCGAGCGTCGCCATGTGGCGCTTGAGTTCGTCCACCCGAAAGCGCTTCAGGCGGACCAGGCTTTCCCGGCGCTTCATGCCGGCCTGCCGGCGTCCCGGCGCCCCCGGAGCGCCGAAAAATGGCCTTTTGGGCCGTTCCAGGAGCCGCGAACGGGCCGTGAAGCGGTGATTTCGACCTCTTTCAGGGAACCCTCCTCCGACAGCCCCGCGCGGAAATCAGCCCCGTGCGACCACAATCATCTTGAACGGAAGGGTTTAAGTCGCGGTAAACTTAACGAAGCGAATCAAGGGGATGCCTGCGCGGATGCGCTCACTTTCGATTAATCCCCCTTGGCTCGTGATGAAGCAGACGGAAGGGCGACAAGCCGTTGTTAACCATTCCCGGTTACCTTTCATGCCGTCGAGCTAAACGCGGCCTGCGGGCCGATTAAGGGGCGTGAATACGATGCGCGTGCTTTTGATCGAAGACGACAGCGCGATGGCGCGCAGCATAGAGCTGATGCTCCGTTCGGAAGGCTTCAATGTCTACACGACGGACCTGGGCGAAGAGGGCATCGATCTCGGCAAGCTGTACGATTACGACATCATCGTTCTCGACCTGCAGCTTCCGGACATGAGCGGCTTCGAAGTCCTGAAATCCCTCAGGCTCGCCAAGGTGCAGACCCCGGTGCTCATTCTCTCGGGCAACGCCATCGTCGAGGCCAAGGTGAAAGCTCTGGGCTTCGGCGCCGACGACCACATGACCAAGCCATTCCACAAGGACGAGCTGGTCGCGCGCATCCAGGCGGTCGTGCGCCGCTCGAAGGGTCATTCGCAATCGGTGATCACCACCGGCAAGCTGACGGTCAATCTCGACGCCAAGACGGTCGAAGTCGACGGCCAGCGGGTGCACCTGACCGGCAAGGAATATCAGATGCTGGAACTTCTCTCGCTTCGCAAGGGAACCACGCTCACCAAAGAAATGTTCCTCA